>JAUNSP010000009.1 GCA_030539155.1 Clostridia bacterium | reverse complement strand
GGGCACAGCCCCATCCATAAATTAATTATAAAATTTATTTTTCAAATAGTCAACACAAATTACAAAAGTTTTGAAAAAAATTATTCCTCTCCTATTATATAAAATATATTATAATCTTAATTAATACAATTTATGAAAATTTTGTATATTTTTTGTATTTTTTTGCAAACTATCTTAAAGAGGTGATTTTATGAATCCATTAGAAACAAACTCAACTTATAGTAATTATGTTGATAAAAAAACTCCAAACTCACCAATTGGCAAAAATTGCTTTAATGCCTTTTGGGTTGGTGGTTTAATTTGCATTATTGGTCAAATTATTTTTGATTTTGCTCAATATTGTGGTTTTGAAACAACTCAAGCAAATACTATTGTTTCAATAGTTTTAATAGGAGTTGCTGCTATATTAACTGGCCTTAATATCTTCAATAAAATAGGTAAATTTGCAGGAGCAGGTTCCCTTATACCTATCACTGGTTTTGCAAACTCAATTGTTTCACCTGCAATAGAGTATAAATCTGAAGGCTATGTTATGGGTGTTGGCGCAAAAATGTTCACCGTAGCAGGTCCAGTTTTAGTGTATGGAATCTCTACTTCAATTTTAGTTGGAATAATTGCCGTGCTCTTTGGAGGCTAAAATTTTTGTATCCAATTATTTAGGACTGAGCCCTTTTGTGTTATAATGTTATAGTAAATTGGCATTTATTATAACACTATAAAGCGGACAAAATAGTAATACATTAATTTGTACTTACCCACTTGTCCGCATTTTTTTGTGCATTAATAATTTAGAACTCATTCTATATTTTTGTATATATCCTATAATTCTTCATAATCCTTCTTACATACATATTAGTTTCTTTATAAGGGATATTTTCTATATCTGAACCATCTTTTCTTATTATTCCCTGAGATATCCAGTTCTCAACATTTCCAATCCCAGCATTATAAGCAGTTAATGCTAAAAGTGTATTCCCTTTATACATTGTTAGTAAATTCTTATAATAAATAATGCCTATCTTTATGTTGCTTTGCGCATCAAGAAGAGTTTCCCCTTCTATGTAATCCATCTTTTCTTTTACGGCAACCTCTTTTGCTGTACTTTCCATAAGCTGCATTAATCCGATTGCACCACTAGTTGAAATTGCCCTTTCATTAAAATTACTCTCGGCCTTTATAATTGAATACACCAATAATGGGTCAACATCATACTCTTTAGAATATTTCTCCACGTACTCTGAATAATCTTTTTTATAGGATCTCCTTAAAACAATGCCGTATACATTTACTCTATACGCAATTATTAAAAGAACTACCATTGTAATTAATATTATAATACTTTTCTTTATAATTCTCACCCCATTTTAATAATATTACTTAGCTTCATACCAATTTTCTGCTTCTGAAAGTTCTACTTCTAGTGGCACTAATAAATTTGCAGCTTGTTTCATAGATTGTGATAAAATCTGCTTTACCCTTTCTTTATCTTCTATCTTAACTTCCAACATCAATTCATCATGTACCTGTAATATGATCTTTCCTCTTAAATTTTCTTCTTTTAGTTTCTTGTATAAATTTATCATTGCAATTTTCATTATATCTGCAGCTGTACCTTGTATCGGTGTATTCATAGCTGCCCTTGCCCCAAATTGTCTTATCATATAATTGTTAGATGTAATTTCTGGTATATATCTTCTTCTTTTAAATAATGTTTCCACATATCCCTTTTCCTTTGCCTCTTCCACTATATCTGTCATAAATTGTTTTACTCCATTATATTTTTTTAAGTATTGTTCAATGTATTCTTTTGCCTTTTTCCTATTTATTCCTAATTGTTCCCCCAATCCAAAATCGCTTATCCCATACACTATTCCAAAGTTTACAGTTTTTGCAGAACTCCTCTGCTGTTTTGTAACTTCACTAACTGGTATATCTAATATCTTCGAAGCGACCTGAGTATGAATATCTATATTATTGTTAAAATCTTTAATCATGTTTTCATCTTTAGCTATGTGAGCCATTACTCTTAATTCAATTTGTGAATAATCCGCATCAATAAATATATTTCCCTCTTGCGGCTTAAAAGCCTTTCTTAAAAGCTTACCTTGCTCTAGTTTTGTAGGTATATTTTGAAGGTTTGGTTCACTGCTACTTATTCTTCCTGTTGATGTTATAGTCTGATTAAATGTTGAATGAATCTTTCCTGTTTTTTTATTTATATACGGTATTAATCCTTCTACATAAGTTGAATTTAATTTTGCTAAAGCTCTATAATGTAGTATTTTTTCTATTATTTCGTGTTCCCCTTTTAACTTTTCTAAAACGGCGACATCCGTTGCATACCCTTTTTTTGTTTTTTTATAAACAGTTAACTTTAAATTCTCAAATAAGATTTTTCCTAATTGTTGCGTTGAATTTAAATTAAATTCCTCTCCTGCTAATCTATAAATCTCCTTTGTTGTCTTTTCTAGATCTTCTTTTATTTTTCCTCCAAAATTAATCAATTCTTCCTTATTTACATATATACCATTATACTGCATATCTGCCAACACTTCTATTAACGGCATTTCTACTTTTTCAAATAATTCTCTACTTTCTATTTCATCTAATCTTTCAAGCATCACTTTTTTTAAATTTCCTATGATATATGAGTAAATTATGCCTAATCTTTTTGTATTATCCGCCTTTTTTTGTTCGTCAATCATATCAAACATATTTATCTGGGCTTCATTTTCATTCTTTTCTATTTTTATATATGTCTCTACATCTATACTCAAATACTTTAGAGATAATTCTCCTATTGGATATTTACTATCACTCGGATTTAATAAATATGCTGCAACTTCCGCATCAAATACAATATTTCTTATATTTATATTTTCTTGCCTTAAAATCACTAAGTCTTTTTCTAGATTATAACCATTTTTTGCTATTTTTTCATCTTCAAAAATCTCTTTAAACTTTTGTATATTCTCGTGTTTATTTAACATTATATAATACACAATATTATTTTCCAAATCATATATATTTACTGATTTTACCCTTTTATTTATAATTTTTTCGTCCAAATCATCCTGTTCAAAAACTAAATAAAACGAAAATTCTTTTAAGCTTTTTATTTTTTCAAGTGCTTCGACTATTTTATCCTCTTGAATTTCTTTTAATTTGAAAAGTGTTTCAATATCAGTTTTTTCTTTTTTTTCATCAAATTCAAATCTTTCAAGAAATCTATTAAATCTCAGTTCTTTGAAAATTTCAAGGACTTCCTCATTTTTCCACTCGCCCAACCTAAAATCCTCAATTTTTTCATCTATCGGTACCTTTAAGTTTATTGTACCTAAAATTTTTGACAAATCTGCAAGATCCTTATTTTCCGTTAATCGTTCTAAAAGTCTACCTTTAATATCCGTTTTTCCCTCTTCCAAATTCTTATATAGATTTTCTATAGTTTTATATTTTTTAATAAGTGTTAATGCTGTTTTTTCTCCAACCCCTACTACTCCTGGAATATTATCTGAAGAATCTCCCATTAACCCTTTCAATTCTATCATTTGCTTTGGCTCTATTCCATAAACTTCCTTTACTTTATTTCTATCAAAGTCCTCTTCCTCTGTTTTTCCAAACTTTGTCCTAGGAATTCTTATAGTAATCTTATCTGTTGCAAGTTGAAAAGTATCCCTGTCCCCTGATAAAATTGTTACATTTAATCCCTTTCTCGCAGCCCTCTTTGATAAAGTACCTAGAACATCATCCGCTTCGTACCCCTCTTTCTCTATTATTGTTATATTCATCTTTCTCAAAATATCTTTAATAATAGGCATTTGCTGCGCTAATTCATTTGGCATTCCCTTTCTATTTGCCTTGTACCCCTCATACATTCTATGTCTTTCAGTAGGAGCTTTTAAATCAAATGTTACCACCATATATTCTGGCTCTAAATTTTCCATTATCTTAAACATAATATTTAAAAAGCCATACACCGCATTAGTTGGTGTTCCATCTATTGCTGTTAACATCTTTGAGCCCATTATTCCATAGAACGCTCTATTCATTATACTGTTTCCATCAATTAAAACTAATCTATTATTATCCATTATTAACCCCTTTTCTACACTTCTCTATCTCTCTTTTATTTGATTTCTTCACAAGTATATGAATTGTATCCTTCATAATTATAACTTGCATCAATCCCCTTCATATATACATCTCTATCATTTATTTTGGAAGTCAGTGCATTTTTCAATAATGTATAAATTTCAGTATTTTTAATAGGACTTCTTTCCATTGCCAATAGGTAATCCTCCTTATTAACTTTTCTCCAATCAATAACTTTATTCAATTGTTTTTTTAATATTATATCTAACCAAATCCTTGTACTTCTCCCATTTCCTTCTCTAAAAGGATGAGCTATATTCATTTCTATATACTTATTTATTATCTCTTCAAAGTTATTTTGAGGCATCCTATCTATTTTTTCTAATGCTTCCTTTAAATATATAGTAGATGCAAATCTAAAATTACTTTTAGAAATATCAACTGTTCTCAATTTCCCAGCAAAATCATAGATATCCTCAAATAGGTATTTATGAATTTGTGCTAATCCTCTATAATTCCCAATTTCAAAAGTTTCTAATATATTCTTTTCAAACAATTCTATTGCTTTTTTCTTTGTCATTCTTTCCTCAATTTGTGCAAACTCAACTGGATTTGTTATATTTAATTTATTTTCTAACATTCAAATTCCCCCTTTATGTTTCTAAACTAATTCCTAAATGCTTGTAAGCTGCTTCTAACGGAATTCTTCCTCTAGGTGTTCTCGATATAAAACCTATTTGTATTAAATATGGCTCATACACATCCTCCAAAGTTTCAGTCTCTTCCCCTATTGTTGTTGCTAAAGTTTCAATTCCTACAGGTTTTCCATTATAGTTAAGAATCATAGTCTCTAGTAATCTTCTATCAATTTCATCCAGCCCGAGTTCATCAATCTCCAATTTATTCAATGCAATTTTTGTCATCTTTAAATTTACATTTCCATCACCTAACACTAAGGCGTAATCCCTAACTCTTTTTAATAGCCTATTTGCTATTCTTGGAGTACCCCTTGAACGTCTTGCGATTTCATTTGCAGACTCCTCATCAATCAATATTCCTAAAATATCAGCCGACCTCTTTATGATGGTAGATAAGTCTTCTGTATTATATAGTTCTAATCTATGCACAATGCCAAATCTATCCCTTAACGGTGTAGCTAATGAACCAGCCTTTGTTGTAGCACCTATTAAAGTAAATTTAGGTAAATCCAGTCTGATAGATCTTGCGCTAGGTCCCTTTCCTATCATAATATCTAAAGTATAATCTTCAAGGGCAGGATATAATATCTCTTCAACACTTTTATTTAATCTATGAATTTCATCAATAAATAGAACGTCAAATTCGGATAGGTTTGTAAGTAATGCCGCCAAATCTCCCGCTTTTCCAATTGCAGGCCCCGATGTTATTTTAATATTTGAATTCATTTCGTTTGAAATAATATTTGCAAGAGTCGTTTTTCCAAGACCCGGAGGACCATATAATAAAACATGGTCCAATGGTTCCTCCCTTTTTTTTGCAGCCTCAATATAGACTTTCATATTTTCTTTTACTTTACCTTGCCCAATATACTCACCTAAAACTTTCGGTCTTAATGAATTCTCGATTTTTTCTTCTTGTATCCCTTCAATTTCAGGGTTTATTAGTCTTTCCTCTAACTCCAAAATATTCCCTCCGTCTTAATTATTTTGCTCCTTTTCTCCATTATAGTCATCAACAAAATATAATGGCCTGTTCTTTGTTTCATTAAATATTCTACCTAAATATTCTCCTATAATTCCAAACAACATTATTTGTATTCCCGAAAAGAATAGTATTAGTAGTATAATTGCTTGAAAAGCTTGTACTGCTACATTAAACGTAATACACTTTATAATTACATATATTGCATATATAAATAGTAACAAAAATGTCGGTATTGCTATGTATGTTGATATTCTGAGTGGTGAAGTTGTAAAAGCGGTTATTCCATCAATTGCTAAATCTATTAATTTTTTGTAATTCCATTTTGTCGTACCTGCAATTCTTGGATCTCTTTCATACATAACCTCTTTCTTGTTGTATCCTATCCAACTAAACATACTTTTTGAACATCTTTGTGATTCTCTTAATTTTTTTAAAGCATTTACACATCTTCTATCCAAAAGTCTAAAATCTCCTGTATCCTTTTGTATTGGCACTCTTGTTAAACTCTGTAATACTCTATAATACATTTTAGAAGTAAATTTTTTCATAAAAGTTTCACCTTTTCTACTACTTCTTCTTGCATAAACATCATCATATCCTTCTTCCCAATACTTTATGAGTTCAGGTATTAATTCTGGTGGATCTTGCAAGTCTGCATCCATAAATATTACAGCATCCCCCTTTGCATAATCTAGTCCTGCTATCATTGCTATTTCTTTTCCGAAATTTCTTGAAAAATTAACATAATTAAATCTACTATCTTCCTTACGATAATCCCTAATTATTTCGACAGTCTTATCTTTACTTCCATCATTTATGAATAAAACTTCAAACTCATAATTTTTTATTTTATCCATCAATTCAATCAATCTTTTCTTCAAATGAGGTAGTGATTCCTCCTCATTATATGCCGGTATTAAAATACTTATTTTTTTCATACTATTCCCCCATTCGATTTATTGATTTCATTATATATTCTTTATATTGTTTTTGCAATAGAAAATCAAAAATAATTACCCAATTTTTTCTTTCATTTTTACAATAATATTTAATGCATCAACAGGTGTTAGATTATTCACATCTATTTTATCTATCTCATGTGCTAATTCAGCTATTTTATAGTTATATAAATCTAATTGCCCTGGAACAATCTTTTTATCATCTTTCGACTTTTCAATATTGCCTGTTATGATACTCTTTCTTTCTAAACTTCTTAAAATTTGATTTGCTCTTTTTGTTACATCTGTCGGAACTCCTGCTATTTTTGCAACATGAACTCCATAACTTTCATCTGTTCCTCCATCAATTATTTTTCTTAAAAAGATTATATCTTCACCTTTTTCCTTTACTGCTATTGAATAATTTTTAACACCTTCCATCTTTTCTTCCAATTGTGTTAATTCATGATAATGCGTTGCAAATAGAGTTTTTGCTCCACATTTTTCAATGTCAGAGATATACTCTGCAACAGCCCAAGCTATTGAAAGACCATCATATGTTGAGGTACCTCTTCCTATTTCATCTAATATTATTAGGCTATTTTGTGTTGCATCTTTTAAAATATTTGCAACTTCCATCATTTCAACCATGAATGTACTTTGCCCCATTCCTAAGTCATCTGATGCTCCTACTCTTGTAAATATTTTATCTACTATTCCTATTTTTGCTGAAAAGGCTGGAACAAAACTACCACATTGAGCCATTAGTGTAATCAAGGCCACCTGTCTCATATATGTAGATTTTCCTGCCATATTCGGTCCAGTAATAATTGATAACCTATCCTTTTCCTTATCCATAAAAGTATCATTTTCAATAAAGTTTCCTACCCCTAATATCTTTTCTATCACAGGGTGTCTTCCACCTTTTATATCAATTATACCTGAATTATCAACTTCCGGCATATTATAATTCATATCTTCAGCAACAATTGCAAAGGAATTCAAAGTATCTAATATAGATATAACATTTGCAGACTTTTGAATTCTTAAAACTTCTTCTTGTACTTTTTCCCTAATCTTTAGAAATTCTTGATATTCATACTCTTGAAGTTTTACATCGGCACCTAATATATCATTTTCTAGATTTTTTAAATCTTCAGTAATATATCTCTCGCAATTAGCTAATGTCTGCTTCCTAATATATCTTTCAGGAACTAGGTTTAGATAAGATTTTGTAACTTCAATAAAATATCCAAATACTTTATTGAAACCTACTTTTAAGTTTTTAATTCCTGTCCTTTCTCTTTCCTCTAGTTCAAGTTTTACGATCCAACTCTTTCCTTCAGTAGAAATCTTTTTCAATCTATCTATCTCTTCATTAAAACCTATTTTTATTAAACCACCTTCTTTTACAGTCACGGGTGGTTCTTCAACAATTGCATTATCAATTATTTCAAAAATATCTTGTAAAACATCTAATTCATTATGTAACTGTTTTAAAAATTCTGAATTTGATTTTGATATTAATTGTTTTATTTCTGGTAATTTTTTAGTAGAATTCTTTAAAGAGATTAAGTCTCTACCATTAGCATTTCCATAAGAAATCTTCGCTACAAGTCTTTCAATATCATAAACTCTTTTTAAATTTTCTTCTAGTTCCCCCCTCATTATTACATCTTCTTTTAATTCTTTTACCGAACTCAATCTATTGTTTATTTCTTTTTCATCAATTAAAGGATTGTTTAACCATCTTCTTAGATTCCTTCCACCCATCGCCGTTGAAGTCTTGTCTAAAACCCAAAGAAGAGTTCCTTTTTTAGATTTGTCTCTCATTTTTTCTACTATTTCCAAGTTTCTTCTCGCATTTATATCAAGTGACATATATTTTTCTATATTATATATAGTTATTTTATTTATATATTCTAAACTCATTTTCTGAGTTTTACGTAAATACTCTATTAGTCCATTTATTGCTCCAATCGTTAAAGATTTTCCTTTTAACTCTATGTTACTATCATTATCCCCAACCACTCTATATTGCTCTTCTATATTTTCTAGCTCTTCAGTAAAAAATTCTTGTTTGATTATTGAAATATATATGTTAAATCTCTCTTTGATTATATCTATTTCTTGTTTTGTTTCATATAGAAAATCATTTACTACAATTTCAGCAGGGTTATATCTAGAAATTTCATCCAATAATTTAGAGAAATTATTTACATACGATATTTGAGTAGCCATGAAATCGCCCGTTGATATATCACAAATAGCAATTCCATAGTAAGTTCCCTTTTTCATAATTGCCATTATATAGTTATTTTTCTTCTCATTTAATAGATTTGTTTCAATTAATGTACCCGGAGTTACTACCCTTACAACATCCCTCTTTACCATTTTGTTTGTATCTTTTGCATCTTCTAACTGTTCACATATTGCTACTTTATATCCCTTTTCAATAAGTCTTGCAATATACGTATCTGCAGCATGATATGGTAATCCACACATTGGAGCCCTTTCATCCATTCCACATTCTCTTCCAGTTAAAGTAAGTTCCAAAGCTTTTGATACTTCTAAAGCATCATCAAAAAACATTTCATAAAAATCTCCAAGCCTATAAAACAATACGCAATCTTTATATTGCTGTTTTATTTCAAGATAATGTTGCATCATAGGCGAATACTGTTTCATTAAAATTACTTCCTTTCCTATACTATATTTTTCCTTTCAAATACCATTTATGTTCAGATATAATCTCTAAATTAATTATTGTATTTATTAAATTTTCATCTCCTTCGAATATTACAACTTTATTTGTTGAAGTTCTACCCGTTAACATTTTATCATTAGTTTTACTTTTACCTTCAACTAAAACTTTTTGAATAGTACCTATATATTTCAAATTATTTTGTTCAACCTGAGACTCTACCAATTTCTTTAATCTTTCAAATCTAGAATGCTTAATACTTTCTAATACTTGATCCTCCATTCTCGCAGCAGGAGTCCCAACTCTTATTGAGTAAATAAACATAAATACTTGTTCAAAATTAACTTTTCTAACTACATCCAAAGTTTCCTCAAAATCTTCTTCTTCCTCCCCTGGAAATCCAACAATAATATCAGTTGAGAATACAACATTAGGTATTTGTGCTTCCATTTTCTCAACCAATTTCAAATATTGTTCCTTAGTATATTTTCTATTCATTTTTTTAAGGATAGATGTACTTCCCGATTGAAGTGGTAAATGAATAATTTTACTAACTTTTGAACATTCCTTTATTGCAAGTATTACGTCATCTGTAAAATCCTTTGGATGTGGTGAGATAAATCTTATTATTTCTATATTCTCAATTTTATTTACATCTCGAAGCAAATTGGCAAAACCATACTTTACCTCTTTTCCATCTATTATCTGTGTTCCACCATTATATGAGTTTACATTTTGGCCTAATAAAGTTATCTCCTTGTATCCGTCTTTTGCCAAACTCTCTATTTCTGATAATATATCCTCTCTTTTTCTACTTCTCTCTCTCCCTCTAACATATGGAACTATACAATAAGAGCAGAAATTATTACATCCATACATTATTGTAACCGAGGCCTTTTTATCATCATTTCTTCTAATAGGTAATCCCTCAATTATTTCTCCATCAATATCTAACACATCTTCTCTTCTTTTTCTTTGCATTAAAATTTTATAAATATTTTCTGGAAATGTATGAATAGTATGTGTTCCAAAAATAAAATCATAAAAAGGATAACTTCTTTGCATTTTTTGGACTATATGTTTTTCTTGCATCATACATCCACCTATTGCAATAATCGTACCTCTTAACTCTTTTTGTCTCTTAACTTCCCCTAACTTGCCAAACAATTTATCCTCCGCATTTTCTCTAACACAACAAGTATTAAAAACTACTAAGTCCGCTTCTTCTAATTTTTGAGTAAGAATATAGCCCATCTTTTCCATCATACCTGATAATTTTTCAGAATCATTTTCATTTAATTGACAACCCATTGTTAAAATACTATATTTTTTTAATTCATTTTTATTTAGTTCTCTTATTTTCTCTATATACTCTAATTGTTTTGTTATATCTTCCATTTTTCGCCCCTTCTATTTGCTATTGGTCTATTTTTCTATCTTACTCGCTCTCTTTGTAGTAACACCCGTTCTTTTAGAATCAATAGTATCCCTTTGTCTTTTTGATAATTCTCTATACTTTTTTTCTTTTTCTTTTATTTTTAAATCACTTTCTTTAATTGATTGAATTCTTTTATCATACTTACTAAAAAATTTACTTTTTCTCTTCTTAGAATTCTTATTTTGAATAATAGGTGCTTTTTTAGAATGTTTACTAATTTGCTTTTTCTTTGTTTTTAATTTAGAATTAAGCATTAGATAAGTTGCATCATTTTGTTGATCCCTAAACTTTAAATCGTCACAAATTAACTGAATAATCGATGCCGCAATTGCATCTGAATCATGAACAACTTTATCTCCTATAACCCTAGATAAATTTCTTTGTATTAATTTTACACCCATCGTTTTTGCTTTAGCAATATCCTGTTCAACAATATCTTCACCCTTTAGGTTACATTTTCTAATGATTTCTGGAATAATTTCTCCCGTATCATAAATACAATAATCTACAACGCCATTTCCAACATGTTCGTTAATAGCCTTGATATGATCTGATAAGGAATAATTATCTGTTTGACCTAATTCAGTCATAATATTGCTAATATAAATTTTAAAGGCTTTTGATTCCCTAATTGCTTTTGAAACTCCTTTTACTAAAAGATTTGGAATTACATTTGTATATAAACTTCCAGGTCCAATAATAATGGCATCAGCTTCCCTTAAAGCTTCTAAAACCTTTGGTGCAACTCTACAATTTGATGGAGAAATAAATATTCTACTTATTTTACCTGTTCTTTCATTCATCTTCTCTGGTATCTGATGTTTATTCTCAATAACAGTTCCATCCTCAAGTTCAGCACATATTTTTATTTCCTCTAAAGTAACTGGTAATACTTTTCCTTGGACATCTAACACCTTATTTGAATCCTCAATAGCTTTTGAAAAATCTCCATATAGTTCCTGCATTGCCTCCAAATAAATATCACCAAAGCATAGTGAATCCAATCTCCCCCTCTTAAATTTATAATCCATAAGAGGTCCTACTATTTCTTCATTATTTGATAACGCAACCAAACTATCTTTTATTTCTTCTAATGGATATAAATTTAATAATTTTCTAGAATCAGATGCTTGCTCCCCGTAATCTGAAACTGTAACAATTGCAGTAATGTTACTTGTGTAATTTTTTAATCCCTTTATAACAGTATTTAAACCTTTTCCACCACCTAAAACTACCACTTTAGGTCCATCATTGTATACTTTTTTATTAAATATTAATGATTTAACATCTCCATTTTGTGCCCTGTCATCTGTCTCTTGCACTAATAGTTCAAGCATCCTTTTTTGAATAAATACTATTCCAAAAACTATTACAATACTTCCTGTAATAAAAGTTAATGTAATAAGTAATATATCCATTATTCCTAGTGACTCGCTAGACAATAATTTACTCAAACTTATACATGCAAGAATAATACCCCCTAATATTAAAAAAATCCATCTCTTTATTTTTGTACTTGATTTAAACCAATTTAAAATTCCATTCATATTTTTTATTTTTACTATGCTATTTTTTAAAATAGCATATCCCCCTTTTCTCTTAAAATTATAACAAGGTAAGTATGCCTACTTACCCTGTTATTTTACTACAAAATCTAAAAAAAATCAAGTCATTTTGTTCTTAAATTTTTGCGACAAAATACGATAAAAAATATTACAGATTAATGCTTTTTAGTTTACATTGTAAAATAGCCACACCATACATTAATATATATAATTTCTATTTTAAATACTTTATCTCAAATGTAGTTCCTTCGTTCTGTTTTGAAGTAACCTGTATATAACCATTATTTTCCTCTATTATTTTTTTGGCAAGTGAAAGTCCAATTCCTATACTGCTTTCCTGTACATTCGCCGATTTATAGAACCTCTCAAAAATATGTTTTTGGTCTTTTTTTGATATTCCCTCTCCAAAATCTTGAATCTCAATTTTTAAAAATACACTTGAATTACTTACCTTTATATTGATTTTAGAATTATCCTTGCTATGCTCTATTGAATTTTTCAATATGTTTGTTAAGGCCTCTGTATTCCACCTAAAATCCCCTACAAATTTAGCATCTTTGTCAATTTGAGTTGTAATCTCTATCTTTCTCCTATTTAATATTACGGTCAAATTTGAGATTATATTTGAAATTAACTCTTGAGCATAGATTTCTCTTGTATTCATTTTTATTACCCCACTATCAAATTTTGCAAGTTTCAAAAGTGATATTACCAAAGAATTTATCCATTCAATTTGATTATTAATTTCCTCTATAAAGTCATCCCTAATTTTCTTTTCCATATTTGGATTTTGAGTAATATTATCAAGTAAAATTGTTATAGATGTAAGGGGAGTTTTTATTTGGTGTGAGATGTCCGCAAGTGAATTTTTTAAATGCTCTTTTTCTCTTTCACTATTTTCAGCTGCTTCTTTTAACAATACTGTTGTTTTATATAACTCATTGCGAAGTTTAGAAAGCTCATCCTCCCCATTTTCTTCAATTTTCAAACTATAATTCCTATTATTTACCTCTTTCAAATAACTACTAATTTCTGTAATTCTTATATTCTTTTTTCTTATAAATATGAAATATACTAGACTAATTAATCCCGATAAAAAAATCATCCCTATACAACTAATCCATATAAATGCATTGCTGCTCCTATTTAATTCATCGATAAAAATTTCATTTTCATCAAATCCATACTTTTTTAATACTTCATTTTTCCCATTAACATCCTTATTTAATACTGAAATAATTTCTTCTTCCGGAATATTTGGATACTCTTCTACTATTTTTTCTACTAAATTAATCGTTACTCGATTTATGCTTTTCATATTTCTCTGCTGTTCTACTTTGATAAAAATTCCTTGAATAATTATTACGCAAATAATTATTACACAATTTAAAATTAGAACCTTCTTTAATCCACTTATTTTAAACATCATCATCCACCCTATATCCAACTGATTTTATAGTCTTTATAATATTTTCATCTTGCAGTTTTTCCCTTATTCTTTTTATATAAACTGTTAGTGTATTATCATTAACGAAATTTCCATCTACATCCCATATTTTATCAAGAATTGCTTCTCTTGTTACAGTTTTATTGCTATTACTACATAATAGTAGTAAAATCTTATACTCAAGTGCTGTTAGAATTATCTCCTTATCTTTTAAATAAACTCTCTTCGCTTCAGTTTGAATAATTAAATTATTACATTTAATTATTCTGTCGTTCACTACTTTTCTACGAAGAATATTATTTATCCTAGAAATTAATTCTCTCGTTCTAAAAGGTTTAATTATATAGTCGTCCGCACCTAAATCAAACCCCTTAACAATAACATCCTCTTCATCTTTGGCAGTTAAGAAAATAACTGGTGTCTTTGTATTATTTTTTATATAATTACACACATCAAATCCATCCCCATCTGGCAAAGTTATATCAATTATACATATATCAAATTTACTATTTAAACTTTTCACTTTTGCTTCAAACACATTTTCTGCAACTTCTACTTCAAAATCTTCTTGTTCTAAAGAATATTTTAGTCCCTTGACAATTACCTCACTATCTTCAACAATTAATACCTTTTTCATTTTACATTCCTTTCTTTTATCTACCCCATTATATCATAAAAAGCTAGATAAATCCAGCCTGAGTTTTTTTATTCATTCCTTAAACCATTTTTTAAAGCATTAGATATATTTTCTGCATTATCATATAAATTTCTACATAGTTTTGTTCTAAAAAATGCAAATTCTAAAAGACTTTTATTTGAATTATCATTAATATATTGTTTATATCCAAATGTACTTGAAAGTAATTGTATTAAATATAAATATGCCATATACTTTATATCATATTTATTAAGTGGTACATACTTTGAAAAACTTCTAACATAATCCACTAAATTATTTAAATTTATTCTACCATCTTTTACCTCTGAATCTATATAACTATATGACCTTATTACTTCCCAAACAATTGGCATTTTACAAGCAGAAACAAAATCTATTATAGCATTTATTTTTTCATCTTTATATATAAATTGTAATACACTATAATCTCCATGTGTATTCATTATAGTTAATTTCTTCATATCCGAAAATTCCATATTATCTCTTATATATTTTAGCATCTTAATTTTATCCAATAAATCCTTGTATATTTGTGGATATTCCCCTTCAGAAATTTTACTTAATAATTTAGTTTGTTTTTCTATACTTTCATTAATTATTTCAGTTGAATACCAGCTTGACACATCACTCATTGGTATTTCTACTTCCAAATCTTTTAATGCTTCTATAATTTGACCTAATTTTTCGGCAGATTCAATCATTTGATTGTAATTTCCAGTATTTGATTCCATAGTATATCCATCAATAAATTTTTGCATAATTATTATTCTATCTTTATATGTAAAATAATACTCTCCTTGTATAGTTCTAATATATTCTGGTACAGCTATATTTTTTTTATTTAAATGATTTATTATTGCTATCTCTCTTTCTATTTCTTTCCTAGAATATTTTAATTGAAATTCTTTTAATATATATTTTTTTTCATTTAAAGAATATATATTAGCACTTCCCCTATTTATTTTTTCTACTTGAAATACTTTTATGTTATAATTTTTATTAACTACATCTATTAATTCTTCACTATTAAAAACTGTATTTTCTATCATTTTAAAATCTCCTTTACTTCTTTTATTATTTTACGTAGAGTACTTAAAATTACAACATTCCTATTAAATCCAATATTCTCAAATATTTGTTTCAAAACATCAGAAGAACCTGTTGTATCAATATATGTTTCATATCTTTAAATTTGATTTAAAGAAGTAACAATATTAACATTAATACCATATCTATCTTTTATAATTTTAAAAAGTTTAGACATATATTTTGTGTATTCTTTTACATATATTCAATATTTATCAATTTAAAATTCTGCCCTTATTTTTAAATAATATTTTATTATATTTCCTTGAATTTTATCGAATTTATTACCTTTTATATTTTTATAAAATTTTGTTATAAAAAATAGTATAATCATATTCTTTATCAACTTCTTTTATATTAGGAAATCTTTTATAAAGATTCTCTATACTTAAGTTTTACAAATTTAACTTAATAGTTATTAAATTATCAATTTTAATTATTTTAACCATTACATATACTCCTTAATATCAACACTTTTCTTTTTTTATAAATTCTCATAATAAATTTTCATTAATTTAGAAAATGTTTTAATATCAACAATATTAGGATTATTACTTTTTCCATTAAAAAAACTGTATACTTCTTTAATAAAATAAGTAAAATTATCATCCTTCACCATAATTTCACTATAAATAAGTTTTCCTTTATTATAAATTTTTACATTTGCTGGTTTTAAAATCCTCAAATCATTAGAATATATTGCATAATTTCCTTCAATAACAAAATTATCCTTTGTACAAATTATTATCTTCTTCTGAGTAATATTAGAAGTCAAATCACTCTCATGAATAATACTTATATCTTTATATTTTGAAATTATCAATCCAAAACCATGATTTTTTAAAATTTTATTATCAAAAATCATATCTCTAGAACAAGAAATATTATTAATAACTTCTCTTGGATTATCCAAAAAATACTGTGCCAAATAAACTTGATGAGGCATTTCAATTTCAAAATTCAATGGAACTTCTTTAACACAACCCCTTCCATTAAAACTATCCATTACCCTATTTTTAGAAAAATTAGTATAAATTAAATCAATTTCCTTTTTATTATCATTAATATATTTCTTCATAAATATACTAATTTTAGAATATAAATAATTTTCAACCATAACAATATTTAAATTCTCATATTTATTAATAATTTGTTCATCAATTACAAATGGTTTTTCTACAAGAACATCAACAATTCCTAATTGTTTGCAGATGTCTAGTATTTTAAAAAACTCACTCTTAGGAGTACAAATATCTATAATCAAATTATTACTTTTTAAATTATTTAATGTTATACATTCTTTTATACTTGTATATATATTTTTTATATGTATTTTTTTCCCTTCATTTTTTATATCTACAAAAAAAATCTCACCTTCTACTTTATTCTTTTTATATGAATTATAATGTAAAAGTGCTGCTTTTCCTGTACCCATAATTATTATATCTTTCATTATTCCTAACCTTTCATATTTATATTATTATATCAAATTCACCTTTTTTAATTTTTTACTTTCGATATAGTTATTATACTATATACAAAAAAAGATTTTCATACTTTATACATACCTTTATTTTCACACTTATTTTAAAATAACTTATTACAATTTTTTATCAAGATTTCAACAACATCTTCCCAATCATATTTAAATTTAATTTTATAATTTATATGTCCTTTTAAATTTTTTATTTTACGTATTAATCGTTTTTTCGATTATACCATATTTTTCTCTTTTTTTCAATAACTATACTTTCTTAATAAACTACTTTATAAATAGATACGCCCTAAACTAATGCACCAAAATTTTTTGGTGCACGAACAAAGATATGGCATAAAATACACTTAAAATGTTTTAGTGTATTTTATGCCACTTTTGTTCTACTATATATTTTCTTTTCTTATAGTTTCAATTATGTTTTGTCTATTAATTTTATTTAGTGAATATTTCATAGTAAATCCTATAATTATAAAAACAAATACAATTGAAATTATAATAGATTTTATTGGCACAAAATATCCAATATCAATATTTTGCGCATACCCCTTATATATAAAATATGAACCGATTATACCAATTGGTATTCCTATTAATAATGATTTAATTCCATATAAAATACTTTCTAATCTAATCATCTTATTAAATTCCCTTGAAGTCATACCAATAGATTTTAGCATAGCAAACTCTTTTGAACGAAGAATCATATTTGTAGTAATCGTATTAAAGATATTTGTAACACCTATTAATGTAATTACAGAAATAAATCCATATAAGAATATTTCAATTACAAGCACCATCCTATTTTCTTGTTCAAGCATTTTTTCTAAATTATATACTTCTACACCTTTAAATTCAGAATTAGTATTTGCTAAATCTAAAATTCTACTCTCAAAATCGTTAGCATTATTTGCTTTTACAAAAAGATCAGTAATTCTGTAATCATCTTCGTTTAATCCTTGTATATAATCTTCTGAAACAACTAAAAGTCCTGATGTATAAAATGTTTTTTCAAATCCCATTGGTCTTACATCTGTACACTTTGAAACTTCTATATTTCTCACTTCTCCATTTTTTGAAAGTTCTAACTTATCTCCCTCTTTTATATTATAAACTCTTTCAACTGATTTTTCCTTGTCAGTGGAATTCATTACAAAATCATCTATTAAAATTGCTGAATTATTATAATTATTTTCATCCAATCCTAATCCTTTTAAATACTTTTTAAAGGCTTCATTATTACATGCTATAATTTTTATACTGCTATCCTCTAAATCCTGTGTTACCTTTCTTCCTTCTTCCGTGGTGAATTTATCAAAATCTACATCTGCTGCTGTTTCATAATAATAAGAATAATCTTCAACACCATCTAAATCTAGTATTTTATTGTAGGTTGCAAGTTCATTTTCTATAATTTCAATATTATATCCAACCTCTTTAAAGTACAAACTTGTTTCCCTTTTTCCACAGTCCACGAAACTAGATAATGATACAAATATTGCAATACTTATAACAATTGAAATTATAGTTGTTCTATACTTCTTCTTACTCCTTTTTAAATTCTTACTTGCAATAGTTCCACCTATGCCAAAGATTTTTTTTGTCAATCTATTAGTTTTTAACTTCTTATTCTTTATTTTGATATCATCATTTCCCCTTATTGCTTCAATAGGTGAAATTTTTGCTGCCTTTCTAGCTGGTATTAAACAAGATAAATATATTGTTATAACTGATATTATCACTGTAATTATTACAGGTATTAAAGGAAGGTTATATGCAAAAGAAAAATCATTTAATGAATCTACTAATAAAATATTTACAACCTTTAACAATATTACTATTGCAACTATTCCAAGCAATATTCCAAGAGGTATTGCAATTAATCCTATTAAAAATCCTTCATATAACACATTTTTCTTAATCTGTTTTGACGTTGCCCCTATACTTGCAAGCATTCCATATTGTCTATTCTTTTCTGAAACAGATATACTAAAACTATTTCGTATAACAAAAATACTACTGGCTACTACAATTAGCATTACAACCCCTGCAATACAATACATCGCATTTAGCATTCCTTTATCTAGGACTCCACTAAATCTTAGGTAATCCTTATTTATAATAATATTTTCACTCTTATCTTCTAAATTTAATGTAGCTAAAATATTTTCGTTATTTTCAATTGTTTCAGCTATTTTTGTATATAAAACAGAAATATTAGCTGTATCTGGAATTCCCTCCATAGCAGTGATTACTGTATATCCTGGAGAGGTAAATTCTTCAACTTTATATGATGGACTTTTCATTATTCCAACTATCTTATAAGTCCTAGAATATGTATCAGTGATTTTCTCAATTGGCTCCGAATCCTCATCAACCCAATAGCAATCTAGTCTCTCAAGTTCAGCCCCATCTATCCCCTCTCTTTGTCCAATATTAAGTGTTATTTCATCTCCTATTTTCAAATCAACCCTTGCATTATTTATTATTTCCTCAGAAATAATAATTTCGTTTGCATTTTCTGGTTTTCTTCCTTCAACTAATCTTATTCCATAATTGTCCATCGCGGTTTCATCATAGCTAAGAACTGAAAGATAAGGTTTATTCTTATTGTTACTTCCCTCTAATTTAGACCAACCTAACCTGTTAGTTAAAAAATATGATTCAACTTTATTGTTACCTGTAATATATTTTGCATCCTTTTTTGAAATATTCTTAAATGTTGAATGATAGTCTCCTTCGGCACTTATTGTCATATCAATAAATGTTTTTTGGAAACTAGACACAATCCCTACAACACCACAAATTAAGGCTGTAGATAGCATTATACCTATTATTGTAACTATTGTTCTTTTTTTGTTCATCTTTATATCAGTAAGTGTAAACTTCTTTAAAATATCCATTTTTTTAATTCCTTTCATCTTTTAATATTTTTCCATCTTCAATTGTAATTACTCTATCAGCCTGCCTTGCAATCTCTAAATCATGAGTAATAACAATTACAGTTTGATTGAACTTTTTATTTGAAAGTTTTAGTAATGATATAATTTCATCACTCGCTTTAGAATCTAAATTTCCTGTTGGCTCATCCGCAAGCATAATCGCAGGATTATTTATCATTGCTCTTCCTATCGAAACTCTCTGTTGTTGCCCCCCTGATAATTCATTTGGAAGATGACTTCTTCTATTTTGTAATCCTAATGTTTTTAATAATTCCTCTAATCTCTCTACATTTGGCTTATTTGAATCTAAATCACATGGTAGAGTAATATTTTCCTCAACATTTAATATTGGTATTAAATTATAGAATTGATATATTAAACCAATTTGTCTTCTTCTAAATATTGCTAAATTGTCATTATTCAATGAATAAATATCCTTTCCATCAATAAAAACTTTTCCAGTAGTTGGTCTATCTACCCCTCCAATCAAATGAAGAAGCGTTGATTTTCCACTACCACTTGCTCCAACAATTGCAACGAATTCCCCTTTTTCTATTGAAAAAGATATGTGATCTACTGCATCAACCTTATTCTCTCCTTTTCCATACGTTTTTGTTAAATTTTCAACTTTTAAAATTTCCATTATATAATCATCCTTTCTTTTAGGAAATTGGATATGCACACTTTCTTCTCTCTTTTTTACAATTAAGATATTATGCAATTTTTTAGTAAAACCTTATAACTATTTACTTATTTCTTCTTTCCTGTTTATAATAGTATAACATACTAAAGTGACACTAAAATGACAAAAAAATATATTAACACCAAATAGAAGATGGACGGCTAATACATATCTTATCAACTTTCCCATTATAGAAAAAATGCACGTCTTTAAAAAACGTGCATTAACTATTTGTTACTACTCTATAATTTTATAACCTAATTCAGTAATTGTTCCTGCCCCTAATGTTAAAACTATATCTCCACTTTTAACATTTTCTCTTAAATACTCTATAATATCATCAAAATTTGATATAAACTTTGCCTCTTTTCCTAGTGAATTAATTTCATTGACTAAATCTTTTGAAGATATATCATATATATTTTTTTCTCTTGCAGCATATATATCTGTAACTATGACGTTATCAAAACCAAGTAATGCTTTTGCAAAATCTGAAAGATGATTCTTTGTTCTACTATAAGTATGTGGCTGGAATACTACCCAAGATTTATTATACTTTTTATTTCTCAAGGCCTTAACAGTTGCATCAATTTCTGTAGGATGATGACCATAGTCATCATACACTGTTGCCCCATTAAACTCTCCTACATATTCAAATCTTCTATGAGCACCTGTAAAACTGCGTAACCCTTCACTAATATCCCTCTTTGGAATTTCATAATAATCACATAGTGCCACACAAGAAAGCGCATTTAAAATATTATGATACCCCACAACTGATAATTGTATAGTTTGATAAAAAGCATTTTTAAAATATACATCAAACTTTGGAAATCCATTGTAATCAAAGGATATATTTTCTGCCCTAAAGTCTGCATCTTGATTAAATATTCCATATGAAATAACTGTTGCATTTGTATGTTTTGGTATCTCTTTGCAGTTTTCATCGTCAATATTATAAACGAGAACCCCATCATATGGTAGTAGTTCAACATATTTTCCGAAAGATTTCTTAATATTGTCCAAACTTTTAAAATAATCTAAATGGTCATTATCTATATTCAATATTACTTCCGCTTTTGGGAAAAATTTCAGAAAGCTATCTACATATTCACATGCTTCTATTATAAAATAATCTTTTCCTCCAATTCTATAATTTCCTTCAAGCTGTTTCAGAATTGCCCCCACTTGAATTGATGGATTGAGATTCGCCTGCATAAAACATAACGATACCATAGAAGTTGTAGTTGTTTTTCCATGTGTTCCCGAGATACATATAGTATTTTCAAATAATGTTGTAAGTAGACCTAAGAAATCTGCCCTTTCAATTGCAGGTATTTTTAAATTCTCTGCGGTAACTCTTTCAATGTTATCTTCTTTTATTGCAGCCGTATACACCACTATATCCGCCTTTTTTAAATCATCTAAGTTATCCCCGATCTTAACATTTATTCCATTTTTTATTAATTTTCTTATAATATCTGAATCCGCCATATCTGAGCCTGTAACATTATAACCCCAATTTTCTAGAATTTCCGCTATTCCACTCATGCTTATCCCGCCAATACCTATCATATGTATATTTTTACTATTTTTTAAAATCTCATAATTAATCATAACACACTCTCCTAATTAAAATCTTTATAGTTTTATATAAACTTCCACTTATTAAATAGTATACACTTTTCTTTACAAAATTTCAATAGTTATTATCGTTTTTATATTTTTTTTGATTAAATTATATACAAATTTTGGAAAAAGTGTTATAATATTTAAGCCTTCTACCAAGGTAGGGAGGAGGTGATATAATTGAAGAAATTCTCTAGAATACTTACCTTAATTATTATTCTTCTAATATTAGATGAATTTAATGATTAAGTATTTGAAACCCCTAGATTGCAGTCTAGGGGTTTCTTTTTTTCTTTTTTTGAAGAAATTCTCAAATTCGCTTTCGCTATACTTATTATAATACATTTTTATAATATTGTCAATATAGCTTACCACATTTTATGAGAAATTTTTTAAATTATTCATTCTATTCTTCTGTAAAATTAAATTCATCTTTGAATTTCTCTTTAAATACTGCAAATACTTTTTCAAGTTCTTCATCATCTTCTATTGTAACATATGATTCTACATCTTCAGAATCTGTGTCTTCAACTTTAAGTATCACCACTTCTCCTTCACCATCTTCTGGTACTTCAAAAGGTAACAAGACAATGTATTGCTCATTATCTAATTCTATTAAATCTAAAAATTCAAATTCGACCTTCTCGCCGTTCTCATCAAGTAATTCAAATGGCTCATAAACTTCATCAAAGTCTTCATTGTTCATATTTTCGTCTTTTTCCATTTTTAGTTCTCCTTTCATTTTATTATTTATATTGATAAAATGCAACTATTTATATTATTTGCACTTTTAACAATCGTATACCCTAATTTTTCAATCTATTCATATACATCTCTAAAATATATACTGCTGAAATTGTATCCACTATGCTTGTCTTTTTATTTCTATTAATGTTTAATTCATTCATTGTTCTATGCGCTGCAACAGTTGTTAATCTCTCATCTATTTCTTGAATTTTTATTTTATTAAATTTACATTTTAATTTATGAATAAATGCTGTAGTTATTTCTGCCCTATCAGTTTTTGAACCATCCATATTATATGGCATACCTATTACTATAGTGCCTATTTCATATTTTTTTATAATATCCTCAATTTCTTTCAAAACAACTTTATCTGAACCCCTTCTCTGTATCGTTTGTAATCCCTGTGCTGTTATATTTAGTTCATCAGAAATTGCTATACCAACTCTTGCATCCCCATAATCTATACCTAAAATTCTCATAAACTTCCTCTTTACTCAACCCCTATATATTCTTTAACAAGTTTTTCTAAAAGTTCGTCTCTCTCTAATTTTCTTATTAAATTTCTAGCATTTTTATGACTTGTAATATATGTTGGATCTCCCGATAAAATATATCCCACTATTTGATTTATTGGATTATATCCCTTTTCTCCCAAAGCTTCGTAAACCTCTTTTAAGATTTTTCTAGTTTCCATATTTTCCTCTTTCTCAACTTTAAAACACATTGTCTCATCCATATTCATAAAAATAACCTCCTTTTTAAATATAATTTATATTAGACTCACCTTTAGGGGCACTATCTAAGTAACCTTCTAAATTTTTAGCAATAACATCTAATGCAACACCTTTGTAGTATGTAGTAATTGCAATATTCAAGATAGGTTTTGCTATTTGTTTTTTATTTTTAAACTCATTTACAAATTCTAAGTTTTCTACTTTAAACTTTATTCTCTTCATAAAATCTGCAACAGAATCTTGCTCTACTCCCGAAAAAACAATTATAAATTTCGGTCCCATATATCTAACGAAAATGTATTCTCTTGATATTTCCTCATCAATTTCATTGCTTACTCTACCTATTACTTCATTCCCTATTCTTCTTCCAAATTTGAAATTTATTTCTTCTATATTTGTTATTTTAAACATACATACTGTTGATATTGGGTATTTATTAATAATCTTTTTTGCGTCACCGTATAAATATTCTTCAGATTTTAGTCTTGTAAATTGATCTTCTCTAACAAGATTTTCTATTATAGATTGATTTTCCACTGCCCTCAATACCGAAACTATATTATTCTTTATTAGTTCCAACACAGAGAAATCTATACCCTCAAAATCATCTGCCGTACTTCCCTCTATAATCCAATAACCTATATAAATATTTTCTATATACAAAGGAAAAAATACAGCTGATTTTGCTCTTGCAAATTCAGATTTTTGATAAGGAAGCCTTTCGCCTTCTTTTTGCACCCTTATATATTGGTATTTAGCACTTTGTATACTCTCCTTAAATACTGCCTCATCGTTCAATTCACTAAGTGTTTGCCAATGTGTTTTATCAACATTTGTAGCTCTTATTACATATTTATCACCGTTGTATGCCACTATAGTTGAGTACGGAAATTTATATTTATCTAATAACAGTTCATTTATTTTTATTAACTTTTCCCCCACCTCTATTTCAGAAGCTACGACATCCATAAATTCTTGAACAATATTTAGATTAGATATTTTTTCATTTACATTACTAAATACCGCTATTCTCTTATGTATTGACATATTATATAGTACTAATATTGTTATTATTGCTACTAATAATATAATTACGAATATTAACAATTTCTCTACCTCCTCTTTTAATAGTTATTCTTCATTTTCTCAAGGGTACTATCTATACTGCTAGAAAATGTTTGTACGTTCTTACTTGACCTTTGGTTGCCTATTAATGGATATACCATCGCTGCCAATTCTCTTAATTCCATATTAAATGTCTTTGAATATTTGTTTAATACTATTTCGCAATCAATTAATGCCTCTAAATATTTTGTATAAGTCAAGGTATCAAAAGAAATTGTTTTATATTTTACTGTATCTTTATTAAATAATTCTGTCATAAATAACATTTCAGGGTCATTATAATTAGAAATTCCTCCTATAATAACTTTTTCTGTTATTCCCCTCATTCTCACGAATTTATTTATAACTATTCTAAGCTTATTCTCATCAAGTATCTTTTTCATTTTTAATTCTCTTAAATATTCAGTCAAAGGCTGTATAGTTAGTACATCCATGCTTTGAACAACATATAATTCTTGAGCCTCTTTAATATATCCTAATTCTGTATCAAAATCACAATCCAACAATATCACCGAATAATTTTGTACTAGGGTTTTTAATATACTTTCATAATCAGCGTATTCCTCCTCATTATTTGGTAATGATGTAAATACTGATAAATTTTTATTTACTTGTATTGGTCTATCCTCTCCAGTTTTCAAAGCACTAATACATGTAATAGCTGTTTTTCTAAGATTTTCATCGTTTTTCGTATAAATATAATAAGCATTCTTGTTCTTGGTTAAATCTAATATCGCTGTTTTTATACCTTGTTTCGAAAACATCTCAGCTAAAGTATTTACTACAAACGAAGTTCCATTTTTAGAAGTTCCTACGAAAGCAACTACTTTCTTATCCTTTGTAATAAAACTGCTTATTCCCTGCTCATACCCAAAATCTTGTACGTTTTGGATTGCCCCAGTATTGTACATATCTGGCCTTGATGTAGTTTGCCCCTGGTTAATATTATTATGTATTGGCCTTTGAACTTGATTATTATTTATACCATTATTACCCATTGAATTGCTCTGACTATTCCTGTTAAATGAATTATTTTGACCAAAATCATTTTGTACGTTAGTTTGTTGTGTTCTATTTTCCCTATCAACTGGTTCAATATCAATTTCTGGCATTGATACAGAAACATTTTGTGGTCTACTTGATAAGTTGAATAAATCAATTTCTTGTGGTTCCTCTTCATTTGACAATTCAAACAAATTAACCTCTTCAATATTTGATTGTTTATTTGGATTTGTCCTAAAATTATTTTGTCCCTGATTATCATAAGTATTTTGGTTAATATCAACACTGTCCCTTTGGAATTCCTGACTATTTCCGTTCTTTGCAGGTCTACCCCTTTTCCTCTTTACATGATATTCATTATTTGTAATACCGTTCATATTATCAATATCTACCCTCGGTGCTGCTGTACTATTTTGTCCTTGTTGATTTTGTATAACTGTATTTTTAGGTGGTCTACCCCTTCCTCTTTTAGGTTGATTTATATTTTCATTTTCAAAATTATTCATATTTACATCCTCATTCTCTTCCTTAAATTCTTGAGAAATTTCTCCATACATTTCCTCATTTTGTGTCTTCATTGATTCCCAATTCGACTGATTATTTTGTGCTTCAATCGTAGTTTGATTTTCTTCAAATACCTTCCTTACCGTTCTATTTGCCTGTGGTATTATTACTGCACTATTTATTTTTTTCTTTTCCAATTGTTCTTCAATAAATTTTGGAGTAGAAAAATCTTTTTGAACTTCCTTTTTTGGCTGAACAACTTGTTTTTTCTCTTTAACTTTATTAAAATTGTAATTTTGTTGCATTTCTATTCCACTTCCTGTGGCCATCAATTGTTGATACTTTGGAGACTTTGCCTCTAAAACTGAACGAACATTCACAGGTAAAAATTTTGCAATTATTCTTAATTGAGTATCACTATATTGAGTCACTATACTATTAAAACTTTCTAAATACTTATCTTCATTTTTTCCGAGTCTTTTATAATGTATTAAAATATTTTGAATTTCAGTTTCACTAACATTTTCTAAATCATTTATCTTTGATTCTCTATTACCGATATCAACTCCATAATACTCGATTGCCTGATTTTCATCCCTAGGGGTATTTATAAGTCTACAAACTTTTTCTAAACTTCTATCATTCCCAACAAGGCAATTGTAAATTCCCAATTCGAGCATTTTCTCTAACATATTGCATTTTCTTTCTCTTCTATCCGCACATATGATTATTATTGGTATATTTTTTTCTAAACTATTACACGCTTCATAACTAATATTCCCCAATTTATCAAATATAAATTTGTCTATAATATCATAGTTATTATTTGCATACATCTCTAAATCTTCACTTATAACAATTCTATCATATGTTTTATCCTTTTGCAGTTCTTGCAATATAGCGTTGAAGTAATATACATTTTTACCTGAAATTATTTCTTTATATTCTTGATGATATTTTTTTATAATTGTTTCTGAAATATTTTCATTACTTACTGCAAACAAAACTTTCATTTGTTTAACCCCTCCAACCTTTTACAACTATAGCAAATATTAATGGTAATATTTGGCAGATTACAAATATCGTTATTATTGAAATCATGATTCCAAATCCCTTGTCTCTAACATCTAGTTTTCTTATTCCTAATACATACTGATATATAGCACTAAATGCTATTCCTAAAAAGCAAAAAGGAATACTAAAAACTCGTACCTTATTTAATATATACGCAGTTAAACCATATGTATCTGTACCATATGCCTCCTTATACTCCTCTAAAGATTCAATTTGTTTATCCCTTTCTTCCAATAATTCTGAAGAAGTTGATTTTCCTTGTACAGTTTGATTAGTATTTTCTACATTTAAATTACTTTCTGCAAATACTACTAACATCATTGAAACTATTATAATAAATATTCCTACACTTACTATTACTTTCCTCATTTTAGCCCCTTTCATCACCTGAACTATTTTAAATTAATCTTTCACTTATTATATAATACAATAAAATAAAAAAAATAGCAAGAAAATATGCTATTTTTTTTTATTTTTTTATATAATAGGGAAGTCCTCCTTTCCTATTATATAAAAAGGGCTTTGCCCTAAACTAATGCACACAAAAATTTAATAATCTCTATTATATTTTTGTTTTCTTTATAAAAAAAGTAAACCTATAAGCCGGGTTCTGTTTTTCAAATAGTCATTTATCTAGTACATATATTACTATATGTCTCAAGCCACCCTCTTAGAAAACGGCGAGCAGCCTTAATTTTCAGTTTCGGTGTTGCTCCAAATGGGGTTTACATTGACCCAGAAATGTCACCATTTCTAGCGGTAAGCTCTTACCTCACCTTTTCACCCTTACCATTGCTAAAAGTTAGAAGTTAGAGGTTAGAGATTTAGAAATCAAAATTACACTAATTCCTAACTGCTAACCTCTAGCATGGCGGTTATTTTCTGTTGCACTTTCCTTAAGGTTTCCCTCACTGGACGTTATCCAGCATTATTGCTCTTTGGAGCCCGGACTTTCCTCGTACGCTGCCTTTCGACCTTGCTATACGCGACTATTCAATTTACTCTTTCTCCATTGTACTACTTTTTTTAGAAAAAGTCAAATACTATCCTCTATTTACTAATTAATTCCTGTGTATCCCTTGCTATCATTAACTCTTCTTCAGTAGGAACTATCCAAACCTCAATTTTCGAATCTTTTGAAGAAATTTTTCTTTCCTCGGCTTTTACTTTATTTGCCTCTAAATCTAATTTTACGCCTAAAAATTCCAATCTCTCGCAAATCATTTTTCTTTCATCAGGTCCTCTCTCTCCAACTCCTCCTGAGAAACTAATTACATCTACACCATTCATTGCAACAGCGCACTTGGCAATATATTCAGCTATAATATAAGTATAAGACTTTATTGCAAGTTCTGCTTGATGAGCTTTTGCACCATTATTTTCAATTTCAGATAATAGATCTCTATTATCTCCTGATATTTCTGACATTCCTAATAATCCGGATTTTTTATTAAGAATATTACTCATTTCGTCTGGTGAAATATTCTCTTTCTTCATTAAATAGGTAACAACAGATGGATCTAAATCTCCACTCCTTGTTCCCATTGCTATTCCTGCAAGTGGTGTAAATCCCATTGTTGTATCAACACATTTTCCATTTTCAATTGCTGCTAAACTTGCTCCTTGTCCTAAATGACAATTAATAATCCTTAACGATTCCACTGGTTTATTAATTAATTCAGCAACCCTGTTTGCTACGTATCTATGACTTGTGCCATGGGCACCATATTTACGAATTTTATATTTTGTATAATATTCATAAGGTATTGGATAAATATATCTTTCTTCTGGAATCGTTTGATGAAATGCAGTATCTACAACTATTGCCATTGGTTTTCCTGGCATTTCCTTTTTGCAAGCCTCCAGTCCCTTTATCGCTGCTGGATTATGTAGAGGTGCAAAATCTATACATCTCTTTAATTCCTCAATAACTTCATCATCTACTACAACTGAATGTGTAAATTTTTCTCCCCCGTGCACAACTCTATGTCCTGTTGCTGCAATTTCATCCAAAGAAGAAACTACCCCATGTTCTAAATCAATCAATTGGTTTAATACTATTTTTATTGCTTGTTCATGATTTTCAACTTCCTCTTCAATTTTATACTTTTCCCCATTAACTTTATGTGTTAAGAAAGAACCTCCCTGTCCTATCCTTTCAAAATTTCCCTTTGCTAAAACTGATTCATCTGTCATATCGATTAATTGATATTTTAAAGACGAACTTCCACTATTTAAAACTAATATTTTCATTTTTATTACTCCCTCTTTCTTTTTTTATATTTAATACGAATATATATATTCTACTATATATTACTGTAAAAATCAATAGTTTTACATATTTTATTTAACTTTTTATTCTCTATTTTTTCACACATTTTAAAACATAACAAAAATACATACGCGAAAAAAAACACCTCCCATACATTTAAAAATATTTCGATTTTATTTTTTGATTAAAACTATATTTTAGAAACTAATATAGTTTTTGGATTTAAAAATCTTTGATTTAAAATTTTATACACTTTTGCTACATACTTAAAATTGCTTTTACATATCGCCATATTTTTACAACAAAGTCAATAAAAACTTTTCGACAAGATACGACATAAAAAATCATTGTGAACTTGGGCTTCACAATGATTTTTTTATATAATAGGAAAGTCATCCTTTCCCATTATGCATTTTTTCATATTCTCGGACGGTCGCCATTTTGCTACTAGAACAAGAAATACTGTTTATGTGTTTATGATAACGGATCTTTTGGTATTGTTATTAGATCGAGACCTCGTTATAAAAATATTTTTATACTTATTCCCTCACTTTTTTCATTTATATAACAATGTCGCCATTACCAAAGGAATTAACCCTCTTTGATACAAATCCAATTGTCATTAATATACCACAATTTTATTTTCAAAAATTGCATATTTACTTTTTATGTAAATATCATATTACATCGCTGTTCACATCCACGGCATCCTCCTTAAAGGTACGCCCATCTGGGATAGAATCCTTTATGATTCTTTGTGCATCGAAGTGGCCTAAAACGCCAACACCACACGGAACGAATTGTTGTTGTTGCTATTGCCATTCGTGTTGTTCGAAGCAAACAATCCAGCATTGGAACTATTATTCCAATTGCCCCCGCGTTTGAAAAACGGATTGCCAGAGTTAGCGCGGTTAGAGTAATTACGGGTTAATCCCTATATTTATAATTAAATAAATACCAATTTTATTTTTCGGGGTGCTTACGCACCCCTTCGTTCTATAATAGTAAAGTCATCCTTTTTATTAATATTTGAGTGTATTAACTATGTCATTTTTATTCTTTTCTGTAAAGTTTTTATGCACTCTTGTCCCATTTCTGTTTCTATCCCCTTTCCCACGACTGCGAATTAAGGGGTATCAAGGGACAAGGAAATTTCAAAGTGGCCTAAAACGCCAACACCACACGGAACGAATTGTTGCTGTTGCTAACGCCATTCGTGTAGCCCGAAGCAAACAATCCAGCACTGGAACTATTATTCCAATAGCCCCCGCGTACGAAAAACGGACCGCCAGAGTGAGCGCGGTTAGAGTAATCGCTGAACCAGCCTCTAATTGCATCTCCTGCCTTATCATCACTACTGTCATATCTTGTTGCGTATTTTGTACTCTCTTTTGTTGTTCCATTTGTATTATATGCAAAAT
>JAUNSP010000063.1 GCA_030539155.1 Clostridia bacterium | reverse complement strand
TATTAGAATAGGAAACAAATAATTCTATTACAAATTTGTGCTGAAAATTCAAATAAGCATCTTGTTTTTTATAATTTATTTTAATTAAAAGGAGGGGAAAAGTGTGAAAAAAAAACTAGAAATGGTGAAATAGGGGAAGTTAAAGAAGATAAAGAGTTAGCTGAAAGATTAAACAAATCATATGAGGAAAATAAAAATACAAAGGAATATATTGGAAATATAATATGTGAATTTTATAAAGATGAATTCTTAAAACTTCAAGAACAGATTAATTCATCAGAAGATATACAATATGTAAATAAAGAATTGACAGAGGATTCAGCAGAAGCAAAAATGTTTATATTGTTCTTAGATGTAATAGAGAAAAGATGAGGAAAGAAAATTATTAATTGACTATATAAAGGAATCTAAGGATGATTTTAGATATACAGACGCAAGTAAATTAAAGAACAGACTTGATATGGTTTGTGGTGATTAATTAAAAAATACTAAAAACAGAGTATTTTAAATGGTACTCTGTTTTTTTTATTAACTTAAGAGTAAAGGTATTGTGAAAATAAATATAAAAAAAGTAATATAGATACTTCAACTTGCCTATATGACTCCTTTTTTATATTTATAATTTAGATTCCTATAAATTATCTAGGGCAACTTTTACAGCTTCTATAACAAAATCTGCAATACATTTGTATATTTTGTATATAATATAATATAGAAAGTATGCATAACATATGCATTACGATTTACTGTTGTATATCTTATAATAAGATATAAGGGGTGAGTTTATAAAAAAAATTTTTAATTGCAGATGATAAGAAAATAATTAAATTGGAACCTTATATAGTTATAACAGATTTAAAGTTTAAAAGGGATACAAGCATTAATTTGATAAGGGAAATACAAGAAATGGAGAAATTTAGGAAAATAGTTTTTCATTCTTATTACCTCATATTGTTGGAATTGTAAGAAAATATGTTGCTACGATGGTAAGAAAGTATCAATAATTCGACAAAAGTTGACAAAAACAAAAGAATATGGTAAAATAGTTATGTAAATTATTAGAAAAGAAATATTTATAATAAAATATTTCAAAAAAGAGAAGGGATGATTCTATGGAAAAATATTTAATAGTACTTGATTTAGATGAAACTTTATTAAATTCAAAGAAACTAATATCTCCATATACAAAAAGTATTTTAAAGAGATGTAAAGAGGAAGGTTGTAAAATAGTAGTAAATACAGCTCGGAGTTATAAGCGAGCAATTGATTACTCGATAGAAATTAAAGCAGATTTTATATGTACATTTAATGGTAATTATGTATGTGATTCAGATAATAATGTAATATATAATAATCCTATTGCCATTGAGAAATCAAAGGATATTATTAATATCTTGTCGAGATACAATAGTAGAATTATCAGCGAGGGATTATATACATCATTTTGTACAGATATGGTAGATATTGATTTCGTAGATTCAATTTTTGCACCAATAGACTTGATTAAAAATTTGGAAAGTTACAAAATTCTTGTAAAATGTACACCTAATGAATATTCTTTAATGCGAAATGTAGTAGATGAGCTTAATTTATCTATAACTTTTTCTAGAGAAAAGGAGACAGTTAGGATAATGAATAAATGGACAGACAAATGGAATGGTATAAACAGGTTAAAGAATTATTTACAGGATGATTATAAAGTAATAGCTTTTGGGGATGATAGTACAGATTTATTAACACTAAAAAATGCCGATATTGGGGTAAGAATGAAAGATTCTGTAACGGAAGTTATAGAAAATATTGATTTCTCTACAGATTCAAATAATGATGATGGTGTTGCAAAATTTTTATGTAATTTTTTTAACTTTGAGGGAAGACCAATTAAGTATCAGAATATCAAAGTATTAGATTGTACATTAAGAGATGGGGGACATTTGAACAAATCCTTATTTGGATATGATACTATAAAAAAAATTATTTATAATTTAGTTGAAGCAAAGATTGATATCGTGGAGATGGGATTTTTGCAAGGAAAAGATTATAATAAGGATATTGCAATTTATCCTAATGTATCACAGGCGGAGGATGTCATTAAAGGTATTGATTGTAAAGAAACTATTATTTCCCTATTAACACAAGTGGATAAATTTGATGTTGATGATTTAGAAGAATGTTCAGGTAAGGTAAAATTAATAAGGGTATCTTTTCATAATAACTACATAGATAAGGGAATGAACTTTTGTAAAAAAGTAAAGGAAAAAGGATATTTATGTTCAATCAATCCTATTAACTTTTCTCATTATAATAATCAAGAGATTGTGGAACTAGTAACCAAGGTTAATAAAGTAAATCCAGATATATTTTCAATAGTAGATACATTTGGAACTCTATTAAACAATGATTTTAAAAATAAACTTAATTTAATAAATCATTTATTAAATAAAAAAATACAGATAGGAATACATCTCCATGATAATTTAGGATTGGCATTTTCGTCAGTACAAACTTTAGTCGAAACTAATAGTTATTATGGGGAGATAATTGTAGATTCATCTGTTATGGGAATGGGAAGAGCTCCAGGAAACTTAAAAACAGAGTTATTATTGTATTATATTAATAAAAAGATAGGTAATAACAAATATGATTTAAGTTATATTTATGAATTAATTGAAACAGTAATAAAACGTTTTAGGGAAAAATTTAATTGGGAGAGTAAATTTGCATACAGTATAACTGCATTGGAGCAAACACATAGAACGTATGCAGAATGTTTACAAAATAGAAATATAAAATTACAAGAGATTGAAGAAATAATTCAATTAATTCCAGATGAAAATAGAGGAAAATTTAACGAAACAGTTATTGATCAGATTCAAAGGAAAAGAAGGGGTGATTGATTATGTATTTAAGAGAATATATAAAAGAGAATGGAACTTTAACAGAATATCCCATATTTGATGGGAAAGAAAGTGTATTACTTGAATTACCTGTAACAGATTTATTTTTAGCCCAATATGTACAAAATAAATTTAATGCAATTGATATAGTTATTAAATATATGGCAATAGAAAATTATTACGGGCAAAATGATTATGGATTTGATTTATATAAGAAAATGCAATTAAAAAGAGTAAATGAAGACTGGAGTGAACGGTATATTAAGTTGATTAAATCATATGAGTATAACAAAAATGTTAAATCAAATATTGAATTAGACTTAAATTATTCTATTCATGATGGTGCTCATAGGATGGCTTTATCGTTATATCATATTAAAGAGAACATACTATCCGAAGTTTTTAATATTGAGAGGACAAGAAGGGAATATGGAATTAATTGGTTTAAAGAAAATAACTTTAATAATTTTCAATTACAACTAATTGATGATAAGTTAAATGAGTTATTCTTTAAATGTAGGAAAGAATATTATTGTATATTATGGACTCCGGCGAGACGATATTTTAAAAATATTAGAGATTGCATAAAAAGAAATGAAGAAGGTATAAAGATTACTGAAGAATTTCCAATGAAATTTAATAAGGAGGAATTAAAGGATTTTATTTATAGTATCTATGAAACAGATGATATAAGAAAGGAAAAGTTAGATTTAAAATATGGGCATATTATGAAATCTTTAGAAATTGATAATTATTATCAAAGTTTTTATACAATATATGTTTTAAAAATAAAAATTAACAATCCAGATTTTAGATTAAAGCCATTGACTGGTTTACCGCAATCAAAAACTACAATGAGATTAAAAAAAGCTATAAGAGATGAATTTCAACAAAAAATAACAGCATATTATTATGATATCATTATGCATATGACTGATAATCAAATACAGAATGATGCCGTAGAAAAATTAATAAAAAAATCAATTTCGTAGAATATAGGAGGAATACTATATGAGTGAAAAAATTATTGGATTAATTCCAACGAGGATGGATAGTTCTAGATTTCCAGGAAAACCTATTGCTGATATTTGTGGAAAACCTATGATATATTGGGTATATGAACAAGCAAAGAAGGTTGATTTAATAGATGAACTCTATGTTGTAACTGGGGATGATATTATAGTTCAAAAGTGTAGGGAAGAAAAAATACCTTATATAGTTGAAAAGAGAAGAACATCCACAGCAGCTCAGAAATTATCACTTGTAGCAGAAAGTGTTGAGGCAGATATTTTTCTAAACATTCAAGGAGATGAACCTTTGATTAAACCAGAGGCTATTGAGCAAATAATAGAGGAAATTTTGAAAAATCAGGAAGTATATTATGTGGGATTAAGGTCAAAAATTAAGAACATAAAGGAGTTTGAAGATACAAATATAGTGAAGACTATTGTTGATAGGAATAATTATGCTTTATATTTTTCTCGAAGTCCTATACCATATAAATTTGATTGTGATAATGCATATAGAGTTTTAGGATTATATGGGTATAGAAAGAACTTTTTAATAAGGTTTTCATCTTTTCCAGAGAGTAATTTAGAAATATTAGAATGTGGTGTTGAAATGTTGAAAGCTATGGAAAATGGATTTAGAATAAAGCTTGTTGAGACAGAATATAATACAATAGGGGTTGATTTGCCAGAGCATATTGCATTAATTGAAAAAGAGTTAAGAAATAGAATTTTTTAAAATAAAGAGGGTATCTTAGAATTAGGATATCCTCTTTACATTTCTGTTTAAGTATATTTTTCGAAAATATCAAGACAGGCTTCTATATTATTTTTTCTAAAAGTCCCATCACTTATTAATTCTAGTATTTTATCCTTAGAAAGAAAAGTAGCATATTCAACCTCATCAGGTTCAAATACCAATTTGTTTAAATCAATATCCTTATGTATATAAAACACATCTGAAAAAGCGGTATCATACTTATATGTCTTAAATAATTCTATTTCATTATTTTTTAAATTTAAACCCAACTCTTCTCTTAATTCCTCTTTTATTGCCTCTAAACTATTTTGACCAGATTTTACATGACCACCACTAACAGCCCATACCCCTTTTTTTCTTACAGAAGTTTTTTGAAGCAAGAAGCTTCCCAAAGAGTTTTGAATGAATGCTAATACAACTACTGTATATTTTCCATTAGGGACTAGAGCTTTTTTTCCTTTTTCTCTAAATACTTTTTCGCCAGTTAATTTTTTATTTTCATCGTATAAATCCATATATTCTCCATTAATCATACTAAATTTTCATCTCCATTTCTTTATAATTATGTTGTTATTCCTATAACATAATAATATAATATAGTCCTATTGTCAATATATATTAGCAAATTTACAAGATTTGACTGTATGTTTTCAAACATTTTTCATCTGTTGTGTAGAAAAAACTTAAAATATATGATAAAATACAAAAGAAGGAGCAATATATGTTAAGAAAAATAAGAAATGAAGACATAGATGAGATAATGTTTTTATGGAGGAATGGAGTTTATAAATCAAATTTCTTTATTAATTCAAACTACTGGAATAATAATTATGATAAAATGCAGAATTCAATTTTATATAATGCAAATACAAAAGTATATTTAGAAAATGATACTATAAAGGCATTTATATCTATTAAAGAAGATGGAGAAATACAGGCATTTTTTGTTGATGAAAACTATAAAAGGCAAGGAATAGGTACAATGTTGATGAATATTATAAAAAAAGAGTACAAGTATTTATTAGTTAGAGTATATGAAAAGAATATATCAAGTGTTTTATTCTTTAAAGTAATGGGATTTAAAAAGATTAATAGTGAAACCAATAAAGATAATAATGAAATAGAATATATAATGGTGTGGGACAGTAAAGAGTCTCAAAAGACAAATCTTTTATATATAAAAGATACTATTTCTGATAAAATTTTAAATGATAATAAACAAAATGCTAAATTTAATTTTTGTAATATAAATGATAAAAAAGCTTTTGATTGTAAAAAGGCAATTTTATATATTGATTATAATAATTATGAGGGTTTATCTAAAAGTATTATTGACTATAAAGTTAGATACAATCATATAGATTTTAAAATATTTATGTTTACGCCATTAGTAATAGACTCAAGGAAAAATAAGGAATCATTTGAAAAGATTATTAAAACATACAAGGATTATGAAATTATTGCATTTGATTGTTCAAATTTAAAAGATAATACTATTTATGATATAATAAAAAATAAAGAAAAAATATTAATAGAGGAAATTGAAAGAATTTTATAAAGAATATAAGTCAATTAACTAGAATACTTAAAAGGCACTTTTATT
>JAUNSP010000062.1 GCA_030539155.1 Clostridia bacterium | reverse complement strand
TTCTAAAACTTTGAAACGAAGGTGAGGAGGTTAAGAAAAAAATATATAAACACCAGCAAGATGTGGCGGATTAATACATAATATGAATCATTTCCCACATTTTAGGCATTAAAACCCTTAACCTGTAACAAATTATAGTTTAAGATAAAGCGGACAAATATAATAAACTTTGTCCGCTTTATTGTTATTTTACTTAGTTAATGTTCCATCAGGTGTATTAATTATCATCAAAATATCTTGTTCTTTTCCCGTTTGTGCATTTATATACACTAGAAAATCTCTTTCTTCAACTCTTCCTTTAAACTCCCAACATAACACCTCTGTCTTCCACTTTGTTGGAATCATTGCCAACCTTTCTCCTGTTATTTCTAAATTGTTGTTTAATGATTGTTTTGCTTTACTTTTTGAAATCTCTACATTTTTAAAATCTCTTTTCTCATGTGAATTTAAATACCCAGAAGTTTCTATTCCCAATATTTCTCCATTATCTAGGGCAATCTTTACTTTTATTAAATCAGAATAAACAATTACATCTTCCTGTTCATAAGCATAATTTATCGTAACAATACCTTCCTGTTTCAAATAATATGTTTCTTTCATATTAGAAAACCCTTTACTATCCAGATATTCTTTTCCTATTCGATTAGCTTCTTCCTGTGATAAAACTTCCTCCCCTACATCCCTATTATAATTCATATAAACTAGGTGTCCGTCCTTTTTGAGATATAGAAATAGTTATTACATCATCACTATTCTTTACTTTTGAGCTAAACATATATGAAGGAATATTTCCATTTTCAACATAGCCTTCTGAATTCAATTCTTCAGCTATATCCGTTCCTATTATATCCTGAGCGACCTTCTTTGCCCCTTCCTCATCTATATTTTCACCTGTAAGTCCCTTTCTTTCTGGATTTGTAAGATGTTCTGAAAATGCTCCATCGTAAATTAGACCCGCATACTCATTAAAATTACTTTCTACATTGCTAAAACTATCCTTCGAAAGATTGCTCACTTCTTGGGCAAAAGCAGTTTTACCCTTTTTAGTTAATTCTCCCCAACTTATACTTCCTTCATTTATTTCATTTGATAGCTGATTTAAAGTATTTTTTAAATCTACACTATAGGTGTGTAAATCCTTTAAATTATTCAAATCTTCTTGAGTTAACTCTTCATCGTTAATGTTTTTTCTAGATAAACTATAACTATAATCACTAACTTGATTTAAAAACTTAGCTGTATTGGATAACTCCTGTGAATCTATTGGAAGTCTTGCCAAATAACTTCCGTGCTAAATCAGCCTCTCTCCATAAATACGTTAAAGTTTCCGCTCCATGTTCAGGACTATTTGATATTAAAGCTTTAGCAAGATATGTTTCTAAATTTTCAACATAATTCACTAACTCAAAAAAAGCCATATTGTATTCATTCTCAGAAGTCTGTCTATAATCCCTTTGTTTTTTATAAATATACATCCCTAATATAATAATGATAACCACTAATGTTAAAACTAAACTCAACATATGCCTATCTTTTAATCTATCTTTCCAATCATAAACTTTCTGTTTCAAATTCCCCAAAAAAATCAACTCCTCCACTTTCACTAATATTTTGTGTTTTTTTGTGTAAAATATTCTATTTTTTTATAATTTGTGTTAAAATATATATGATTATACTTTTATAGTAAAATTATTGGAGGAATATTAATATGAAGAATATTTTAATACTGTATGCAGCATACGGTGGTGGCCATTTAAACGCTGCAACTGCCATTAAAGATTATATAGAAAAAAACTATGAAGATGTAAACGTAGATTTAGTAGATTGTATAAAATACATAAGTAAAAGTATTGATAAAGTTACAACCTCAGCATACAAAGAACTTGCAAAAACTGTACCATGGGCATGGGAAAAGATGTATTATAAGGCGGAATGCGGTATGCTCTCAAAAATTAGCAGCTCGACTAATAAAATTTTATCATTAAAATTAAAAAACCTATTTGAAATTTTTAACCCCGACTTAGTAATTTCAACCCATCCATTTGCAAGTCAAATGACATGTCACTTGAAGAAAAAAAGATACATTGACTGTAAACTAGCAACGATTCTTACTGATTTTGCTTCGCATAAACAGTGGCTCATCGGTCATGAATATACTGATTATTTTTTTGTATCTAATGATACGATGGTAAGTGAATTAATCGATTTTGGAATAAATAAGGAAAAAATTTTTAATACAGGGATACCGATTTCTTTAAAATTCTCGACTAATCATAATAAAAATGACATTTTTTCTCAGTTTGGATTAAAACAAAATAAAAAATTAGTCCTATTCTTTGGAGGTGGAGAATTTGGTTTAGGTAAATCAAAAACCATTTCATATTTTGATGATTTACTATCAAGTATACCTAAAGTTCAAGTTATCGCCGTATCTGGTAAAAACAAAAAAATTAAATATTCATTCCAAGAAATAGTAAATAAATATCATAGACAAAATGATGTAAAGCTTTTAGAATTTACTCCTAAAATTCCCGAAATAATGTCGATTTGTGACTTCGTTATTTCTAAACCCGGCGGGCTAACAACCTCTGAAAGTTTATTTTCAAACTTACCTATGATTATAATAAATCCAATTCCTGGACAAGAGGAAAAAAATGCCGAATTTTTAGAAAACAATAATCTTGGTATTTGGGTAAAAAAAGATGATAATTTGACAAGTATCCTCAAGGACTTAATCAATTCTGAAAATAAGATTAATGAACTTAAATTCAATACAAAGAGATTTTCAAATAGAAATTCTTCTAAAAATATATGTGACATACTTTTTAAAGAAACTAACATATAAATTAATACCATGTAATATTTATTACATACCACCTTTAAGCAAAATAAACTATTCTTTTATAATTAACTATACAAAAAATATGGGTATCTAAAAATTAACTTTCTAGATACCCATATTTTTTATATTATTTCTTTTTCATTACAAATAGTAATAATTCTCCTATAAAGAATCCCGCAAATCCTCCTGCTACTAATAATATTAGAGTCCAATCAACACCTTCTAAAACTCCGCGCTCTCCGTTGCCATAATCATAAATTATACATGTTCCCACTTTTTGAGAATAATTGATTTTAAATTCAACGCGTCTATATTTAGGATGTTCTTGATAAGAGAAGTTAACTCTATATTTCGTTCTTATTAAATCTCTTTGCTCACCATTTTTTGCCTCAAATATCTCCTCTGCTATAATTTTATAGTCTCGAATTTTTTGTTCTGGGAGCCATTTTATATCCTTCATCCTACCCGCAAACATTCCTATTACTGCCCCTATCATACAATAGATTGCAATCACGCTAATCCTGTACCTCTTCTCCATTATTCTTTCTAGGCGTTCTTCATCTAATTCTTTGTTTGTTTCTTTATAATCCTTTTCACCCATATTTATTCCTCCTATTTAGGAAAACTTAAACTATAGTTACAAATGGTAAAATCACCAACTAACTACATTATATCATCTTATTTACATAATGTCAATGTGTTTTACCAATCTTTTCTAATATTCATAGACCCGTTAACCTATAGTTGTAGGTTGACGGGTCTATGATTTAACAAGGGCTTCGCCCTGAACTATATTGCTATTGGTATCCTCCCAATTTTCACCGTTTTATTATAATCATAGTTTTCAATTACAAAATCCTCTGGTTTTAGATCATAAAAATCCTTTGAATTATTATTAATTTTTAGTCTCGGTGAACATCTAATTGCTTCCGTTTCCATTAATTTTTCTATTAATGGAATATGTCTATCATAAATATGGCAATCTCCAATATTATGAGTTAAAGTTCCAACTCCCAATCCACAATGTCTAGCAAAGGCATATTGGAGGGCTGCATACTGCATAACATTCCAACCGTTTGCTGCTAGCATATCCTGTGACCTTTGATTTAAGATAAGGTGTAACTTTCCTTCTTTTACAAGCCACTGTGTACAAAACAAACAAGGTTCTAAATTCATGTCCTTTAATTCCTCATGATTAAAAAGGTTAGTTACAATTCTTCTACTTGAAGGATCATTTTGTAATAGATATAAAACAAAATCTGTTTGGTCCATTATTTTCAAACCATCTTTTGTCTTAAATTCAATCTTTTTATTCATTTGATATCCATAAGCCTTTCCTATTGTTCCATCTTCCCCGGCCCATTGATCCCAGATATGTGAATTTAAATCACAAACCCTATTTGATTTTTTTTGCCATATCCACAAAACCTCATCAATTGCCCTTATCACAGTCTTTGTGTTATCTCTTAAAGTAATCATTGGGAATTCTTTTTCAACATCATACTTATTTTGAACGCCAATTACTGACTTATAATTAGCTATTGTACCATCTTCCCATCTAGTCCGTACATTTGTACCTTCAGAAGAAATACCATTATCTAGTATATCTATACAAGTCAGTTTAAAATTCTTATCTGCCTGTGTCATAAAAAAACCTCCTCCTAAAATTTGACTATTATTTACAATGTTAACATCTCGTATTATAACATAATATGTAACTTTTGTCAAATTAGGAGAAGATCCTGAATGTAGGAAATTAGAAATTGGAGGTGAGAACTATATCCTATTTAATTCATCATAAACTCTGCTTATTATCTCATATCTCATCTCTAAAATATTGTTATAAAAATCTTTTCTCTCTTTTGAGATTTCTGGAGTTTCATTTATAAAGGATTTTATTTCATCCATATCAATATTCTTAAAAACTCTTTTTATAGCTTTTTTACAATCTACATTTTTCCCATCTTTCATAAAAGATATATAGTTAATCTTCTTTCCATCTTCCTTTAAACATGAATAAGTATTTAGTGCTAAATTTTTTAATTCCACATTGGTTAACTCCTTAATCTCACTATCTTCTAATAGTGGATTTAAGCAAGAACCACAATCATATATTGGTGCAAATTTGATTTTCTTATTCTCTTTATTTAATATAAATCCCCAATTTCCATTATGCCTGTCCGTATTTCCTATTAGAAAATCAATAACAAACATATCCCAAAATTTATCCCTAATAGTATCAATATCCATCAAATTTTTACTTTCATTCAGTACATCAATTATATCAGTTATTTCAGTTTCTATTTTTTTGTTTAGATTCGTGCCCAATGCCAAACTTTCAAATTCATATAACATTTCATTTTCACTCGTAAAATCTTCACAAGCACATACAATCTTTTTTATGCATTCATACTGGTAATATCCTAAAATAGTATTTTGTGTTTTAAAACCCACCATTTTAAAAATGTTGCTCCCTATATATTCAGAAAAAGCATTATTTATATACGATATGCTCCTATTTTTTTGCCTTATTGGGTCTGGAAATTTCACTAAATATTTTTTATTATTATAAATTAACTTTTTCTTTTTTTCTGACCCTTTATAACTATTTAATTCTTCTTCGCAATTAGTTAAATCAATCATTTTTTTCACTACCCTTTATCCCCCTTTTTATTTCATTATCATATTACCATATATTAACATAGAAATCAAGTTGATACCCAGGAAATTAGAAATTTTTTAAATTTTTGTGTGCGTTAGTTTAGAGCATAACCATTTTTATATAATAGGAAAGGGTTAATTTTCTATATATAAAAAGAACCCCTTTCAGGGTTCTTTTCATAGGTGTTATGACCAAGCCTCTATATTTTTTCTAATTTCCTGTATCTTTTGTAATTCTCGCATAGTAATTGCTTTTCCTTCACTCTTTTGTAGTGAAGCACTATAAAAGTTAGCTGCATTCTCTCTCCTTTTTTCTTTTGAGCCTTGTATTCCAGGATGAAACTCATGTATTAATTTTAGGCTTGCTTCGAAATTTTTCTTTTTTGAATTGTCATTTGGTAAATTAACCTTGTATCCTATCATAAAAATCTCTCCTTCTCATTATCTCTTTATTAATTCAAAATTTAATTTGAATGGTAACAACAATAACCCAAAAATAAATAATATCAGTTTTATCATTTCCTAATTCTCCCTTAATTTTAGAATTAGTTTTCATGTACCATCTTTTATTCCATCACCAGAGATCATATCGTTTCATTCCTTTCTAAATAAAATTTTTTCATTTAAAACTTCTTACTTTTAATACACTTTCATTATACACTATTTAACATAATTTGTCAACTTTTTATATGAATCAACTTGGAGTAATTTAATTACCTCAATTTGCAATATGTTAGGAGGATGGATCTCATCATGTCAAAAAAGATAAAAAT
>JAUNSP010000110.1 GCA_030539155.1 Clostridia bacterium | reverse complement strand
AGGGTTTCCCCCATCCATAAATTAATTATAAAATTTATTTTTCAAATAGTCAACAGAAATTACAAAAGTTTTGAAAAAAGTTGTTAAAATTAAGCATATTAGGAAAGAGAATTAGGGCAATTTTTGAATTCTCCTAACTCTCTTTTCTATAATTTGTATATAATTACAACCTTTATATCACTTCTTTACAATCTAATAATCTCTTACAATGATTTGATTTTCATTAAAATGAACAGTATTTTTTAACCATTCTTTTACTTCGCTACTTTTTGTATATATCCTACTGTCTTGTGTCCCAAAATTATAAAACATATCATTAGTATTAACAGATTCTCTATTATCCATCTCTTCTCCAAAAACTCCTAAATATAAATTTACGGTTTTAATCCCTGTCTGTGAGGATGCACTCTGAAATGCAAATATAGTGTCAAGATTTGTTACACTTTTTGTACTAAATTTATCACCTAAATTTAATTCCGTTATATTATATAATTCACAAAACATATACCCCATATATGTTACATTAGTAGTATCAAATTTATTTCCTAAATTTAAATAAGTTAAACTCTGACAACCTTGAAACATTCTCCCCATATCAATTACATTAATAGTATCAAATTTATTTCCTAAATCTAAACTTGAAATTTTATTATCTGCCCAAAACATATATCCTGTTGTAACTACATTACTAGTATCAAAATTATCACCTAATTCTAATGTTGTCAAATTACTATTATTTGCTACAAAATATGTAAGATTTATTGTTTCACTAACATCTAAATTTTCAAAATTAATACTTGTAATTCCCATATTATAAAATAATCCCCTGGATATTATAGGTGCAATTACTCCACCTTCAGAACCTATAGTAACATCATATTTTCCACTTCCTAGACTCGTTTCCTTCCACCATGCCATTACAGTATTAGCTGGATGTCCTAATGCAGTAACATCACTATACCCCACTACGCCCTCTTCAAGGTGCCTTTTTTCAGTCGCAAAATTTACCGAATTAATGTCACTTCTATATAATCCTGTTGATAAAAATTTATCGTTTGCAGAAAAAGCATCATTATCTGCCATCAATATATTATGATTTTTCTCTAATTTTACATATATACCATTTTTTTCTGCATATATAGAGTATACTTTTGCCCCTATAACTACACCATATTCTTTCTTCTGATTTATTGTAAATCTTTCCTTAATATTTTCCTCTTCTAATCCTTCTAATTTTAAATTATTAATATATTCTTCAATTGTCACATCCGTTATTGCATCATCTAAACCCATTGTTCTTAAACTATCCATTTCAAGTTGCTCCTGCACACTTGCAGTTTCATACTCACTTTTTGCTAACTTTGCCCTTTGGAAAATTCCATTTTCTCCTAATGTTAAATTAATTGTAATACCCGCTAGGATTAGCATAATTACGATAGTGATTATTAGCGCAATTAGGGTAATGCCTGAGTGGTGAGAGGTGAGTGGTGAGTAGTGAGAACTTGTTTCTGCATTTTGTGCCCCGTTATTTTCCACATTTTGTCCGCAACTCATATTTGTACCTTGCCCGCAGTTTTGCGGTTTTTGCGCACCAAAATTAGAGCCCGAAAAAATTTCCGCACCTCTGCCATTTTTAAGTAATTCTCT
>JAUNSP010000109.1 GCA_030539155.1 Clostridia bacterium | reverse complement strand
CAAGGGATGTAGCGTTTACGTTCCTAGAATCCATATTTTTCATACCGTTTTTCATTTTAAAATTTCCTCCTTGTTTTAATTTTTTTGTTTTAGGGTTTCCCCCATCCATAAATTAATTATAAAATTTATTTTTCAAATAGTCAACAAAAATTCTAAAACTTTTGAATTTTTTTTGCACATGTTAAGGTTTTTATAAAAATTACTTACTAAAAAAGTAGAAAGTAGCCACACGCTCACGTATATATATGACATTAGAAAAAGCAAGATAACTGTCTTGCTTTTTCTAATGTTCTTTTATTAATTTTGTATTTGCCATGCTCCGGTATTATTTACTTCACCATCATTTGTTGCATCATATATAGAAGTTTCTCCATCTTTATAAACCACCCCATCATCATCAAACTCCACTTCTATATTATTTTTTAATGAAAGTATAACTCTAATTCCTCTAAATTGTTGGTTATTCCCACTTCCATCATATGTGAGAATTATTCTTCCACCAGGCTCAGTAGCCATTGCATCTCTCCCCCTCACAGTAGTTCCTAAGTAATGAAACCAGTAATTAAAATTTATATTATTTGTAATATTTACTTTATCTTTATTGTACTCATCAAGCGAAAAAACATGTGCTGAATCTTTTTCAGAAAAACTATTTTCATACATATCTAATTGCCTACCATTTTTTTCTATCCCAAATTGTTCTAAATACTCTCCATTTTTTGTCCCCCCACTTAGAACATAATCACTTATATAACTTCCATAAGGTTTATTATCTTGTCCGTTATCCTCCCCGTCAAAATTGTATGTGTATAATTCTGGTGCTCCAGCACTTATTAGTTCTATATACCCATCCTGTTTAGGATTATTTCGAACTCTCCACCCTCCATTATATAAACTTATACCAGAATAATTTGCAGTTTGTATAAGGCTTGCGTTTCTACTTTTTAAAGCATGCCTATATCTACTATTTGCTGCATTCACATTGTCCCTATAAGTAAATCCTTGAAATGTATATGAATTATATACATTAGTAGTGAAACCTGTAGTAATATCTTCTGCATATAAACCTAAATTTTTTAAGTTTTGTATCTGACTCTCACTCCAATCTCCAGCATCATAATTTATAAAATCACCCTGATTTACATCTTTATATTTATTTATTACATCCTTATCATATAACTCAGATACTTCAACCCTCACACCTTTTATATTTATTGCTGTTACCTTTTTATCATTTTCCTCATCCTCATACAGAAGTTCACCATTTTTCCCTAATAATACTAGTACATCTTCATTCGTACCATTAGATATTGCTATATTCCCTACTTCAAGTGCAATATGCTCCTTTATGCTTGCCACCTCATACTCACTTTTTGCTAATTTTGCTTTTTGGAAAATTCCATTTTCCCCTAATGTTAAGTTAATTGTAATTCCTGCTAAAATTAGCATAATAACAATGGTGATAATTAAGGCAATTAAAGTAATGCCTGAGTGATGAGAGGTGAGATATGAGCAGTAAGAAGTGAGAGGTGAGAGGTGAGAGTTTGTGTCCACATTTTGTCCGCAATTCATATTTGCACTTTTTCCGCAGTTGTGTGATTTTTGCACATCAAAATTAGAGCCCGAAAAAATTTCCGCACCTCTGCCA
>JAUNSP010000108.1 GCA_030539155.1 Clostridia bacterium | reverse complement strand
ATGATTATAATATGGTAATCACTTGGGCTGATACAAGCGATTAGGAAAGGAAAAAATAGTATGAAAAAATATTTAAAAGGAATAGTAGCAGTTGCATTTATATTTGTAATGGCAATTGCATTAACTGGATGTGGTGACAAACAAAGCGGTGGAGGAACAACTGGAGGAAGTAAAACTTATTCGTTTCCAACAGCAAGTTTTATACCAAGTGGTATGGAATATACAGGCAGTGGAAAGGTAATGTATTCTGCTACAAAAGAATCAATTTCTCCAAAACAAGCAGAAGTATATGTGACTGGAGCTAAAGTAGAAGATGTAGTTGCTTATGTTCAAACATTAAAATCCAAAGGGCTAAAGAATGCAAATGCTTATAAAGAAGAACAAACTGGATTTGATAAATATGGATCATATTCTTGGGTTGGAGTAAATAGTGATGATACATTTAGTTTAAGCATTGCTCTATCAGAAGATGAAACAGATTTAAATTTAGTAACAGGAACTTATAACTTATTTATTTCAATGTCTACTGAAAATCCTTATGCTGAATAATAAAAATAGTTATATAAATAGTATAGTTTGTTAAATTACAAATAAAGAATTATAGAGATAAGTAGTATTTTTAAAGAAATACTACTTATTTTTTTAAAAAGAATTGCAAAATATGTAGAAAAAAATAAAGCAAAGCTCGTAGCTATGATTATAGTTTATTTTATAAAAAAGAAAGGAAGTAAATTTTACATACGAGAATCAACACTTAATATTTTTAATTATAGCTATTAAAGATAGAGTTAGATAAGCAGTATCATTTCTAATTACTATTTGTAGTAATTATGCATTGCTTTAAAAAATGGTGATGCTTATGAGAAAAAAACAACCTAACTATGTCTTTTTACTAGAAAGTGCCGATTGTATTTCATATAGGGATACAATCGGCACTTTTTTTGTTGCTATAAATTGTCGTAGTCCACCCTATCAATTTGAATTAAAAAACAAATTGATAGGAGGATAGAAAGATGGACAAGCGTCCTAAAAGAAGAAAAAATAAGGATAATCCTTATGAATTAATAAGTAATGAAAAAAAGTATTACATAAAGTTTAAAGATAGCAGTAGTCAATTAAGAGTTGTTGAAGTAAGTAAAATAATTTATGAAACATTTGATAGTTTTGAGTTGGATGACCTATCTTTTTTAAATGAATATGATAGACATATTGAACATATTGATTTAGATGAAAACTCTATATATTTAAAAGGTGGCTGTCAGTTACCTAGTACAGAATCGGTTGTTGAACAAAAATTACAATCAGAAGAATTATATTTAGCAATTAACAAATTGTCAGACATTCAAAAAAGAAGAATAAAAATGTATTATTTTGAAGATTTGAATTTAAGACAAATTGCTGAAAAAGAGGGATGTAGCATTATGTCTGTAAAGGAAAGTATTGAGTCAGGAATAAAAAAATTAAAAAACTTTTAACTTATACCCTTAAAAAATGCTTTTGAGTGAGGAATTATATGAAAGGTAATAAAATGCCTTTCAATAATTCCTTTTTATTTAGGAGTTAATTGTTATTTGAAAATTATATATATCATTTCATCAGATACATTCCTATTACTATTGGGAAACTGATAGCACATTAGTAAGTACGCTTGTCG
>JAUNSP010000107.1 GCA_030539155.1 Clostridia bacterium | reverse complement strand
CATTTTGGACACCAAACAAAAAGATGGGACCCTAAAATGGCTGAATATATATATCAAGCTAGAAATGGTATCCATATTATTGATTTACAAAAGACATCAAAAAAAATTGATGAAGCTTACAAATTCATGAAAGAAGTTTCTGAAGAAGGGAAAGATATCCTTTTTGTAGGAACAAAAAAACAAGCACAAGAATGCATTAAAGAAGCAGCTTTAAAAAGTAATATGTTCTATATTGACCAAAGATGGTTAGGTGGAATGCTTACTAATTTTAAAACAATAAGAAAAAGAATTGAAAGATTAAACCAACTAGAGGAAATGGAACAAGATGGTACGTTTGATGTATTACCAAAAAAAGAAGTAGCAAATTTAAGAAATGAAATGGAAAAACTAGAAAAGAATTTAGGCGGAATAAAAAACATGACAAAAATGCCAGGAGCTATGTTTGTAGTTGATCCTAAAAATGAAAGAATTGCTATTTTAGAAGCTAGAAAATTAAATATACCAATCATAGGATTAATAGATACTAACTGTAATCCAGAAGATGTGGATTATCCAATTCCAGGAAATGATGATGCAATAAGAGCTGTAAAATTGATTACAGATGTTATGGCAAATGCAATAATAGAAGGAAGACAAGGGGAATCTTTAGAAGAAGAACAACTAATAGAAGAAGAAGTTACAGAGGAACAGTCAACAGAAGAAGAATTTAAAGAAGAATTAACAAGTATAGAAGAAGTTGTTTCAAAAGAAGAAATGACAGAAGAATAATACAGAAATATGTTATAAAATATGTAGGGGCGAATTAAGTTCGCCCGTTAAAATAAAAGATTACATATTATTATTTGAGGAGGTATAGTATGATAACAGCACAATTAGTAAAAGAGTTAAGAGAAAAAACTGGTGCGGGAATGATGGACTGCAAAAAAGTATTAACAGAAACTAATGGAGATATGGAAAAAGCAGCTGAATTATTAAGAGAAAGAGGAATAACAAAAGCTGCAAAAAAATCAGATAGAATAGCATCAGAAGGATTAGTATATTGCTATTTAGCTGATAACAAAAAAACTGGGGTTGTATTAGAAGTAAATGCAGAAACAGATTTTGTTGCAAAAAATGAAGAGTTTAGGAATTTTGTTGCAGAAACAGCAAAGCAAATAGCTCAAACAAATCCAAAAGATGTAGAAGAGTTATTAAATCAAACCGCTATAGTAGATAGCACAAAAACAATTAAAGATGTATTAACAGATAAAATAGCTACAATAGGAGAAAACATGTCTATAAGAAGATTTGCAAGATATGAATCTGAAGGATTAATTGAAACATATACACATGGAGATGGAAAAATTGGAGTTATGGTAGACTGCATAAAAGGAACACAAGAAATTGCAAAAGATATATGTTTGCAAATAGCAGCAGCAAAACCAGAATATTTAAATAGGAATGAAGTTCCAGAAGATATAGTGTTACATGAAATGGAAATATTAAAGGCACAAGCTATGAATGAGGGAAAACCAGCAGAAATAGCTGAAAAAATGGTTCAAGGAAGAATAGGAAAATTTTATTCAGAAATTTGTTTAATTGAACAACCATTTGTAAAAAACCCAGATATGAAAGTATTAAAATTATTAGAAAATAATAATACAGAAATAACAAGATTTGTAAGATTTGAAAAAGGTGAAGGATTACAAAAAAGAGAAGAAAATTTTGCAGAAGAAGT
>JAUNSP010000008.1 GCA_030539155.1 Clostridia bacterium | reverse complement strand
AAAATATGTGATAATTTTCTTTGGGTTTGAAAATTATATGGTTGTTGAGTTGTGAATGATGGAAAAGAACAAAAATATATAAAGGGTAGAAAAATTATAAGGAAGTATATATTAAAAAGTGGTAAAAATTGTGGTAAAAACTAGTGAGGGTCACTAGTTTTTGTCATTGGTGAGTATTAAAATTTTATTTGTGAATTTTGTGTGAAATATAACAAAAAGGTATTGAATTTTTTTGAATTTCGTGATAGTATTTCAAAGTAACTAAAACAAGAATTGTGAAAATAGATAATTTTCAAGGAAAAATAAAAGGAGGTACGGGTTAAGTGATAGAGGTAAAAAATGTTACAAAAAAGTACGGAAACTTTGTAGCCGTAGATAATATCAATTTTAAAATTAAGGAAGGGGAAATTGTTGGTTTTTTAGGTCCAAATGGAGCGGGAAAATCTACAACAATGAACATGATTACAGGTTTTATTGAAGCTACGAGTGGACAAATTTTAATTAATGGGATTGACAATGTAAAACATGCAAGAAAGGCAAAAAAGAAGATTGGATATATGCCAGAAAATACACCACTTTATTATGATTTAACAGTAAAAGAATTTGTAAGGTATATGGCAGAATTAAAAAATGTTTCAAAGAAGGATAGAAATATTGAAACTCAAAAAGTCCTTGAAGAAACTGGGTTAGTTGAGGTTCAAAATAAACTAATAAAAAATTTATCAAGAGGGTACAAACAGAGAGTTAGTTTTGCTGGGGCATTAGTTGGAAATCCTGAAATATTAATTTTGGATGAACCAACAGTAGGTTTAGATCCAAAGCAGATTACGGAAATAAGGAATCTAATTAAATCATTAGGTAAGACACATACTGTAATTCTAAGTTCACATATTTTATCGGAGATAAGTCAAGTGTGTGAAAAAGTAATTATAATAAATAAAGGAAAAATTGTGGCAGTAGATACTCCAGAAAATCTAGAAGAGATGGTTAAAGAGAAAAATTCTATTGTTGTAATAGTAGAAGATCCAGAAAATAAAATGCAAGAGGTAAAAAATAATATTCCTGAGATACTTGAGGTGGATTTAAAAAGAGAAAGTGAAGATGGGACAAGGGAATACATAATAACAGCAGAGGAGAATATAGATTTAAGAAAAAAATTATTTAAAGAGTTACCAAAATTGGATATTACAATTCTTGAATTGAAGAAATTAGAGGTAACATTAGAAGATGCCTTTATTAAATTAATAAATACAGAAGTTGAAAATGAGGTTAGTGGTAAGTCTCGGAAAAAATGAAACTGAGATTACTGAAAATGAGACCGAAAAAACAGAAATTGAAGATGTAAAAGATAATCCTAAAATTAAGGAAGAAAATGAAAATATAGAAACTAGCGTAGATGTGGAATTTTCAAAGAAAAAAGAAGAAAAAAGCAAGAAGGGTAAAAAATCAAAAGAAGGGGGCAAAGAAGAATAATGTGGGCAATAATGAAAAAAGAATTGAAAAATTATTTTCTATCACCAATAGGATACATTTTTATTGGAATATGTTTAGCAATGCGGAAGTATTTTTTTCTACATAACAGCAATCGCACAGGGAGTAACAAATTATGAATATATGTTTTTTTATGTAGCACAGGCATTAGTTTTTGTTACACCAATATTAACTATGAGAATGTTTGCTGAAGAGAGAAAAAATGGAACAGAGATATTACTTGTGACTTCACCAAAAACAACAACGGGTATAGTTCTTGGAAAGTTTTTTGCGGCAGTTATGGTAATAGTTATAATGGAAATTTGTACTATAGCTTATTTTGGAATACTATGCTATTTCCAAATGCCTGAAATAATGGTTGGAATTATAACATTGCTTGGGGTACTGATACTTGCAATGTCATATATATCTTTCGGAATGTTAATCTCAACAATAACTGAAAATCAAATAATAGCTGGAATAATTACACTTGGGTTGCTAATTGCGATGTGGTTTTTACCAAGCATAAATCAAAGTTTAGCATCTTTTTCACTACTTGAGAGATTTTATAATTTTCCACAAGGATTTATATCAATACCTGATTTGACAGTTTTAATATCAACAACAATTGTGTTTATATTAATCACAATAATTCTTATGGAAAGAAGAAAAATTTTAAAATAGAAAGGGTGAATAGAGTGAAAAAATTCATACAAAATATAAGAAAAAAATGGATAACGAAAACTATAATGACACTTTTATTGATAGCTATAATAGTGGCAGCTTTTATAGGGATAAATATTTTAGTTAAAAAATTAAATTTATCTAATATTGATGTTACAAAAGAAAAGATACATACACTTTCAGATGAGAGTGTGAATAAAACAAATAATGTAAAGACAGATGTTACAATGTTTTGCATAGGTTTAAACGAATATGAGAAAGTATTCAATATTTTAGACCAGTATACAAGAATAAATGAAAAAGTAAAATATGAAAAAATTGAAAACGTTACAGATAGACCAGATTTAGTAAGTAAATATGGATTGACAGAAGAAACTCAAGCCATAATAGTTGAATCAGGAGAGAGAAGTAAGGTACTTACAACTACAGATTTATATACATATGATTATAATACTTACGAAGAAATTGACTTAACAGAAGAGGCTATAACAAACGCAGTAATGGATGTTACTATTGAGGAAAAACCTCAAATATATTTCTTAACAGGTCATAATAATTATGAAATCGATACATATATGAGTTCATTAAAGTTATACCTTACAAATGAGGCTAATGAGGTTCAAAATCTTGATTTATTAGTGGCTGGTGCAGTACCAGAAGGGTGCGATGTTCTAGTAATAACAGCATTAAAAGAGGATATAACAGCTTTTGAAAAGGAAGAAATCCTTAAATACATAAATAATGGTGGCAAAATGATGATATTAACAGATCCATTATTTATAACGGAGCCATATGCAAACTTTAACGAAATTTTAAATGTATATGGAGTAAGTATACAAACAAATGGAGTTATATTTGAGCAGGATGCTGATAAAATGTTAGCAGATGCTCCAGAATTAATTAGACCAGTAGTAAATGAAGAATCAGAAATAACAAAGTATTTAGCATCAGATATAGGAACGTGTTTCATTGATTCAACAAAGTTAAACTTTATTGATGATCAACAATTACAAGATAATGGAATAACTGTTGAAAATTTAGTAACTGCTGGAGAAAACGCATTTTTGAGAACAAATCTAAATTTAACGACCTATTCAAAAACTGATGAAGACCAGGATGCAGGAAACAGTGTTCTTGGAGCTTTAATCACTAAGAAATTCGCCAGTGCAGAGGAAACTAACAATGAGGTAAGTGAAGGAGAAGAGCAAATTGAAGAGGTAAGTGAGGATGCAATAAAGTCACAATTAATAATATTTGCCAATAACATATTCGCAACAGATGTACAAATACCACTTAGTAGTACACAACAATTGGTGGGAATACAATTTTACAATAATAAGGATTTAGTATTAAATTCAATATCATATTTAGCTAATAGACAAGATACTTTAACAATAAGAAAAAATACAAGTGCAGTAACATATACTGCCACAGATTTGGAAAATAAAATAATACAAGGAATAATTATAGCATATCCAATATTAATCGTAGTAGTAGGAATAGTGGTGTGGCAAGTAAGAAGAAGAAAAAAATAAAATGTAATAAAAACCCTTTTTAATAATAAAATTAAAAAGGGTTGATTTTTTTTGGGTAATATCTTCAAGATAGTTTTAGTAATAATAGGCACGATAATAGGGGCAGGATTTGCTTCAGGAAAAGAAATAGAGATTTTTTTTATTGATTATGGAGTAATTGGAATCATAGGATTATTAATAACATCCGCTGTAATGTCTTTAATTGTATATAAAATACTAAAGATTGTAGAAAACAAAAAAATAAAAAATTATGAACAGTTTTTGGAAGAAACTTGTAATTTGAAAAGTTCGAACACAAACATGTTAAAAGATATAATAAAGTGTATAATGAATATCTTTTTGTTGGTAACTTTTTTTGCAATGACCTCTGGATTTAGTAGTTTTTTTAAGCAAGAATTTGGGATACCTATGATTATAAGTAGCATAGTATTTGTGATTCTTTGTTATATAACATTATTAGGAAATATCAACGGAGTTGTAAAAATAAATACAGTATTAATCCCTTTTCTAATTTTATATATTTTGTTTTTAGGACTAAAAAATATGCCAAATATATCTTTTGGGGCAACACGTGAAATAAAGCAAGGATGGATGTTTAGTTCTTTACTATATGCAAGTTATAATAGTTTAATGTTAATACCAGTGTTAATTGATCTAAAAAAATATTACGAAGGGAAGAAAAACATAAAAAATATTGCAGTATGTCTATTTGTAACTTTTTTTATAATTATGATTACAATATTTTCTTGTCTGTTTGGAAGAGAAGAAATTGGGAATATTGAATTACCAATGTTATATGTGATAAAGAATTTTGGAAGTATATATCAGGGATTATATGGGCTTATAATAGTAATAGCTATTTTTACATCGGCAATTGCAGCAGAATATGGTTTTTTAGTAAATGTAACTAAAACAAGAAAACAGTACACCAAAATGTTGATTATAGTAAGTATATTTTCGGCAGTGTTCTCACAGGTAAGTTTTTCATATTTTATAAAAATAATGTATCCTTTTTTTGGTTTTTTAGGTTTATTACAAATCTTCTTGATTTTTAAAAATAAATGTAGTAGAATATAAAGCGAAGGGGAAGAATATGAAGATTTTAAATATAAAGAAAGGTAGAAAATCTCGAAGATTTGATAAAAAAAAGTTGATGAAACTTGTATTAACAATAGGTATTATTATATTAGCAATAAGCGCTTGTATGTATATTGGAAATAAAAATGTTAGAGATTTTATGAATAAATATATACTTAAAAAGGATGTAACTGAAAATGATCTAGCTATCATTCCAATAAATCTAGAAGGAAATAAAAATATATATTCATACTATAAATATATTACGACATTGGAAAATAATATTTTATCAAATTATACTTCATCAGGTAAGAAGGAGTCAGAAGTTAAATTAGATATAAATAATCCAATGTATGAATCGAATAATCAGTTTTTGATAGTTGCAGAAAAAGATGGTAATAAAATAGCACTTGTTTCTGGGGAAAAAATATTTTGGGAAAAGGAAATAGAGGGCAACATTTCAAAAATTCATGTAAATAGAAATGGATATTCCGCAATTTCTGTAACTGGAACAACATATAAAACTGTTATTATAGTATTCGACCAAAATGGTAAGGAATTATTTAAAACATATTTGTCTAATACATTGGTTGTGGATTTAGATATAGCAAACGATAATAAGAGTTTGGCTTTTATGGAATTAAATACTACGGGAACAGTGGTACAATCCTATGTGAAAATAATTTCAATAGAAAAGGCAAAAAAATCGCCATCGGATGCAATAGAATATACATATACGGCTGAAACTGACGAATTAATAATAAATATAAAATATCAAGATAAGAATAAGTTATTTATGATATGTAATAATGGAATAAAACTTTTAGAGGAAGAAACGGTAGAAAAGGTAGTAGATTTTTCAAATAAGAGTATTAAGTTTTCTGATATAGAGCTGAATAACCACTATTATCAAATTGTAGAGGAAACAACTAGTTTACTAAAAACAGAAAGCACAGTAAAATTCAAAAATGTAGTTAGTGAAAAGGAAAGTGTTTATATACTTTCAGGAACTGTAAAGAAAGTATATAGTTATGGTGAAATAATTGCTGTAAATTTAGGTTCAGAGGTTTACTTTATTAATACAAATGGATGGTTAGTAAAAAAATATACATCAACACAAGAGGTTCAAAAAATCGTAATCTGTAACAATTTAGCCGGAATTGTATATAGGGATAAGATAGAATTAATTAATTTATAATTAAAAAATGAATGGGGGAATAATTATGTGGATAGCAGTAGATTTAATAATATTATTTATAATAGTAATAACTACAATAATAGGATTGAAGAAAGGTCTTACAGGTAGCTTGTTTGGAATTATTTCATTTGTATTATCAATATTAATTGCGTTTGTACTATATATACCAGTATCAAATACTTTGATAAACAATACAAAAATTGATGATAGAATTCATAATATTATATCAACTTCATTAAATCAGAATACAGATAAAGTAGTAGAAGATCGAACTAATCAAAGTAATTTGCCAAAAGTGGTAAATGAATATATAAGAAATCAAACAAATGAGACAAAAAATGATTTAGCGGTAACCTCAGCACAATATTTAACTTCTATGGTAATGAGAATATTATCAGGAATAATAGTATTTATTATAGCAAAAATAGTATTGATAATTTTAAAATCATTTACAAAAATATTTACAAATTTACCGGTAATAAAACAATGCGATAAATTAGGGGGAATTGCATTTGGGGTTATAAAAGGATTTTTGATAATTTATCTTGTAATGGCGGTATTATCATTTGTAGCGCCACAGGGTAATCTAACTATAAATATACTAGAATCAAAGTTGGGAGCAAGTATGTATAATAATAATTTAATATTACTTTTTTTCTTTAAATAATTGATTTTTTAAGAAGAATCTGTTATAATAAGAAAATCAAATAAAAAATATGGGAGTGAATATATTAATAATGAAAAAGGATGTAATATCAGAAGAACAAAAAGTAGAAGAAAGATTAAGTAGAAAACAAAAAAGAATAGAGAAAAAAAAGAAAAGTAAAGTAAGGAAAATTGTAAAAATTACTTTATTGATTATTTTACTTCTAATTGTGGGAGTAGCAGGAGCATTTACCTATAAAGTATATAAGAATGGATGGGGGCTATCAGGATTACTTTCAACAATAGTAGGACAAGATGAAAAAAAACTTGAACAGTTAGATAGATTTAATGTATTACTTATGGGAGAAAGTTTGAATTTGACGGATACAATTATTATAGCGTCATATGATCCAAAATTACAAGATGTCTCTATGCTTTCAATTCCTAGAGATACCTTTACTGGAATAAATAAGAAAAAGGCAACAGCTTTCCAGAAGATAAATGCGTTATATCAATCTTCACCGGAAAAAACTTTAGAAGCGGTGAATAAAATAACAGGATTAGATATAAAGTATTATTTATGTGTAGATACAAAAGCGTTAAGGGAAATTGTAAATGAAATAGGGGGAGTTTATTTTGATGTCCCTATAGATATGAAGTATGATGACAAAAAACAGAATTTACATATAAATGTAAGAGCGGGATATCAATTATTAGATGGAGATAAAGCAGAGCAAGTAGTAAGATTTAGACATAATAATGATGGTACAACATATTCTAGTGAATATGGACAAGAGGACCTAGGCAGGATGAGAACTCAAAGGGAATTTTTAAAAACGGTAGCAAAGCAAACGTTAAAGGCTCAAAATGTATTTAAAATAAATAGTATATTAGATATTTATAAAAATAACGTTACTACTAATTTAGATATGGATTTAGTAAAACAATATATCCCTTATGCTGTTAATATTAATATGGATGAGATTGAAACAGAAACCTTACCAGGAGAACCGGAAAAATGTAACGGCGTATGGTTATTTATTCACAATAACGAAGAAACAGAGCTTATGGTAAACAAACTTTTTAGAGGAATAAATAGTGGAGAAAACGAGGAAATCTAATATATACCATTAATAAAATAACTGAGGACCAAAAGGAATGTTGAATAAACATGATTAAAATAAAAAAATAAAAACCAAGGCACGAACAACGGAAAAAATAAATTTTTAAAAATCTATTGACAAAATGGCCATAAAAGTATTATAATAGTAACTGGAGATGCGCCATTAGCTCAGTTGGTAGAGCAGTTGACTCTTAATCAAAAGGTCCCCAGTTCGAGCCTGGGATGGCGCACCAAAAAACGATTCAAATTTTTGAATCGTCTTTTCTATATAATAGGAAAGACGATATTTGGATTACTGTATATAAAAATTTAAAAATTTTCGGACATGGATAAAAATAAGTACAAGTAAATGTATAAAATAGAATAATTTACATATAATAATTTAAAACCAAAAGTTTAAATAAAGGGGGAAGATATATGAAAGTTATTGATATAATCGCATTGGTATTAGTAATAATAGGTGCTTTGAATTGGGGATTAATAGGTTTATTCGAGTTTAATTTGGTTGATACTATATTTGGAGTGATGAGTATTTTATCAAGGATAATTTACATCTTAGTTGGAATAGCTGGAATTTGGACCATAAGATTAATATTAGAAAAAGCGGACTAATTAGTTAAAGTATTAGCTAGTAACTAACTATTATACAAAAAACCTAAAAATGGTAGACATTTTTAGGTTTTTGTTGTATAATGATGGTATTGTGGAAAAGTGGAGGTAAAAAATGTTAAATACGAATGGAGTTACGATAAGGTTTGGTAAAAGAACTTTATTTGAAGATGTAAATATAAAGTTTAATAAAGGGTGTTGCTATGGAATAATTGGAGCAAATGGTGCTGGAAAATCAACATTTTTAAAGGTACTATCAGGAGAATTAGAACCAAGCAAAGGAGAAGTTAGTAAGGAAAAAAATGAGAGGTTATCAGTATTACAACAGGATCACTTTGCCTTTGAAGAATATACGGTTTTAGATACTGTAATTATGGGTAATAGAGAATTATATAAAATAATGAAAGAGAAAGAAGCAATTTACTCAAAACCAGATTTTTCAGAAGAAGATGGAATGAAGGCGGCAAAATTAGAAGAGAGATTTGCTGAATTAGACGGATGGAATGCAGAAACAGATGCAGCTGTATTATTAAATGATTTAGGAATTTTATCTGAAAATCATTATAAGCAGATGAGCGATATAGAAGCAAAGGACAAGGTAAAGGTACTTCTTGCGCAAGCACTATTTGGAAATCCAGATATTTTACTATTGGATGAACCTACAAATGATTTAGATTTAAAGAGTATAAATTGGTTAGAGGAATTCTTAATTAATTTTGAAAATACTGTCATTGTTGTTTCACATGATAGATACTTTCTAAATAAAGTTTGTACACATATTGCAGATGTTGACTTTGGAAAAATAAAAGTTTATCCAGGAAATTATGATTTTTGGTATGAATCAAGCCAGTTGGCATTAAAGCAAGCAAAGGAATCAAATAAAAAGAAAGAAGAAAAGATTAAAGAACTTCAAGACTTCATTGCTAGATTTAGTGCGAATGCTTCAAAATCAAAACAGGCTACAAGTAGAAAAAAATCATTAGAAAAGATTGAACTTGATGAAATAAAACCATCTAATAGAAAATATCCATACATAGATTTTAAACCAGATAGAGAACCGGGAAAAGAAATTCTTCAGGTAAAAAATATTTCGAAAACAGTAAATGGAGAGAAGATTTTAGATAATGTTTCTTTTTCAGTAAAACATGGAGATAAAATAGCATTTTTAGCTGATAATGAAAATGCCAAAACTTTATTATTTCAAATAATAGCAGGAGAGGTAGAGCCAGATTCAGGAGAATTAATTTGGGGAACAACAATAACTTCAAATTATTTTCCAAAGGATAATAACTATTTATTTGAATCAGATTTAAGTTTAACTGACTGGCTTAGAGGATATTCAAAAGATCCAGATGAGACATATGTTAGAAGTTTTTTAGGCAGAATGCTATTTTCAGGAGAAGAGGCTTTAAAAAAAGTAAACGTTTTGTCAGGAGGAGAAAAAGTTAGGTGTGTGTTATCAAAAATAATGTTATCAGGAGCTAACTTTTTGATTTTTGATGAACCTACAAATCATTTGGATATGGAAAGTATAACAGCTTTAAATGAGGGAATGTCAAAATTTAAAGGAAACTTTTTATTTACATCGCATGACCATCAATTAATGCAAACAGTAGCAAACCGAATAATAGATTTAAAACAAACTGGGTTAGTAGATAAAGAAGTAACTTATAATGAATATTTAGGAATGGAATAGTATGTAAATATTTGTAAAAAAGCTAATGAAAAGCGAAAAAAGTGTAGACTTTTTTCGCTTTTTGATGTATAATGTTTGAAGGAAAAGAGAGAGTTTTGGATGTGTTAACCTCCTTACATAAAGGAGGTGATGCTTATGACGGAATCTGTATTGATAAATTTTATTAATATTTTGTATTTAATTTTTATTATGCAATCCATTGTAATAATTGCCTTAGTTTTATTTATTTATTTAAATTCTAGCATGAAATCTTAAATAATAAAACACATCTTCAAACTTTGACGAGTTAGATGTGTTTTTACATACTAGGAGGCAACTATTTTTCAATAGCTCTCTTTTTCTTCTTTTAGTATAACATATTTGAAATGTTTTTTCAAGTTTTTATATAAATTTTATTAAAAAGAAAGGGAAATGTTTTATGGATATAATTAAAATTATTGCTGATGAATTAGGTGTTAAGGGGAGTCAGGTTGATAGTACGGTAAAGTTAATTGATGAAGGAAATACAATTCCGTTTATTGCTCGTTATAGAAAAGAGGTAACGGGAGGATTAAGTGATGAACTTTTAAGGGATTTAGATATAAGATTAACATATTTAAGAAACCTAGAAAAGAGAAAAGAAGAGGTAAAGAGTTCAATTGAAGAACAAGGAAAGATGACTGAGGAAATATTAAAAGCATTGGAAAATGCAAAAATATTAGCAGAGGTTGAAGATATTTATAGACCATATAAACCTAAAAAAAGAACAAGAGCAACGATTGCAAAAGAAAAAGGTTTAGAACCTTTGGCTTGCATTATTTATAATCAAGAAGAAAAGAAGAGTATTTTTGAAATAGCGAAGGAATTTATTGATGAGGAAAAGGGTGTAGAAAGTGAAGATGATGCAATCGCAGGGGCTTGTGATATTATTGCAGAAAATATTTCAGATAATTCTAAATATAGAAGTAGAATAAAAAAATATGTATATCATGAGGGTTTGATACAAACAAAAGCAAGTGATGATGAGAAAAAGTCTAATTATGAGATGTATTATGACTTTTCAGAGAAAGTAAATAAAGTTCCTAGTCATAGAATTTTGGCTATTAATAGAGGGGAAAAGGAGAGCTTTTTAAAGGTCAAAATTGAAAAACCTGAGGAAAAAATTATATATTATATTCAACAGGAAATAATAAGATATCAAAAATCCCAGTATGTACAAATTCTAAAAGATACGATTCTTGATTCATTCAAGAGACTTATTGAACCTTCAATAGATAGGGAGATTAGAACTGATCTAACAGAAAAAGCAGAGGAGAAAGCGATAAAAGTTTTTGGTAAAAATTCTAAACAATTACTCATGGGAGCACCAATAAAGGGAATGACTGTTATGGGATTTGATCCTGCTTATAGAACTGGATGTAAAATAGCTGTAATAGATGAAACTGGAAAGCTTTTGGCAACAACTACGGTGTATCCAACAGAACCTCAAAATAAAATTGAGGAGGCAAAAAAAGAATTAAAGGAGTTAATAAAAAAATATAATGTAAATATGATAGCTATAGGGAATGGTACGGCATCTAGGGAGTCAGAAATATTTGTATCAAATATGATTAAAGAGATTAAAGAAGAAGTTTTGTATACGATAGTAAGCGAGGCAGGAGCATCAGTCTATTCAGCATCAAAACTTGCAACCGAAGAATATCCGGATATTAATGTTTCTTTGAGAGGAGCAATATCTATTGCAAGAAGATTGCAAGATCCATTAGCTGAACTTGTTAAAATCGATCCAAAGGCAATAGGCGTAGGACAATATCAACACGATGTAAATCAAAAGAAATTATCTGAAAGCTTAGAGGGGGTAGTAGAAGATGCTGTTAATACTGTAGGGGTAGATGTCAATACTGCAACCCCATCACTTCTTTCCTATGTGGCAGGTATTAACAAGTCGATTGCAAATAATATTGTAAAGTATAGAGATGAGAATGGAAAAATAAGAGAAAGAAAAGAACTTTTAAAAGTATCAAAATTAGGCAAATCAGCATTCGAACAATGTGCAGGTTTTATTAGGATTTATGATGGAAAAAATCCACTGGAAATAACCTCTGTTCACCCAGAAAGTTATAAAAAAGTGGAAAACTTACTTGAAAAATTAGGATACAAGAAAGAGGATTTATTAAAGAAGGAAAAACTTATGGAAATAAGGGAAAGAATAAAGAACATAGATATAAGTAAAATCTCCAAAGAAATAGATATTGGAGAAATGACACTAAAAGATATCGTACAAGAACTTATAAAACCAGGAAGGGATGTCAGAGAGGAGATGCCAAAACCAATACTAAGATCAGATATTTTAAAGTTTGAAGATTTACAGGAGGGGCAAATATTAAATGGAACTATTAGGAATGTAATAGATTTTGGTGCGTTTGTAGATATTGGTGTGAAATACGATGGTTTAGTTCATATTTCACAGATGACAGAAAAATTTATCAAAAATCCTTCAGAGGTCGTAGCAGTTGGTGATATAGTAAAGGTTAAGGTGATAAATATTGATAAAGAAAAGAAGAAAGTAGGTTTAAGTATGAAAGTATAATTGGGAAGAGTTTGCTATAAAAAAATCCTATACTATACAAATGGATTATTAAATCTAAAGATATACAAATGAAAAAACAAGCATTCCCTAAGGAAAAATGCTTGTTTTTTATTTTGAAATGTAGTTTTATATGTGTTTTTTACTAAAATGTATACATCATAGTGGATAAATTGCTACGGAAATACCGATTTTTAGATTTCTAAAAAGATGAAAGAAATTATAGCGAATAAAAGAATTATTACATTTATATGACATTTACATTTTTTTCGTATAAAACCTTACAAAATATGATTTTTTTTGATATAATATAAATGAAAAAAGATGAAGGATGGGAAGGGAAAAATATGAATATTTATAACATACCAAGAAATATGAAAGGTGAAAGTAGAATATTAATGATATTTTCTGTAAAAGCGCTTATATATACTGCAGTTGGAGCTACGATTGGATTAGTGTTTTTTCTACTATTGAGGAGTTTTAACTTAACTATACTGGGAATTGTTATTATGGGAATATTTGGAGTAATTGGTTTTTTGGTAGGAACTTTAAAGATTCCGGATTCTAATGCACTAAGATTAACACAAAAACTAGGTGGGGAAAATATAGATGACGTTGTAAGAAGATTTATTAAATTTAAGATGAAAAAAAGTAAAATTTATTTGTATTGTAAGGAGGAAACAAAGAAATGACAAATGAACAATTGATTAAGATATTGGTTATAGTTTTAGGGGTATTATTTTTTGTATTAATTGTTTTACTATGCTCATACATTTATTTAAGAGTGAAAAATTCAAAGAAAGAGGAAAAAGTTAAGGTTAGAGCAGGATCATCAAAAAAAGCACAGGGTGAACAAATGATAGCAAGAGCATACACTAAAGAGTCAATCTTTAATTTTATGGAATTTGATAAAGTTGAAGACAATATGATAGTTCAAAAAAATGGAAGTAAATTTTTAATGGTACTAGAATGTCAAGGAGTAAACTATGACTTAATGTCTGAAATAGAAAAAACTTCAGTAGAAGAAGGTTTTCAGGAGTTTTTAAATACTTTAAGAAATCCAATACAAATATATACACAAACGAGGTCTGTAAATTTAGAGAGTAGTTTAGAGAACTATAGAGAAAGATTAAAAAAAGTTGAAGATAAGCTAAATAAATTAAAAATGGAATATGAAAACATGAGAAAGGCAGCGGACCAATACACGCAAGACCAACTTGATGCTGTGTTTTTCGAAATTACAAAACAAACAAATTTATACGAATATGGAAAAGATATAATATTTAATACAGAGAAAATGAGTTTAAATAAGAATGTTTTAAATAAGCAATACTATATTGTAATTCCATATTATCCAGCAGAATTAGGAAATCATAATTTTGACAATGATGAGGTAAAAAATATTGCATTTACCGAATTATATACAAAAGCACAATCTATAACAAGAACTTTATCTGCTTGTGGCGTAAATTCTAGAATATTAGGTTCGACACAGTTAGTTGAATTATTATATATGTCGTACAATAGAGATGATGCTGAAGTTTATGGTATGGATAAGATTTTAAAATCAAATTATGAAGAATTATATTCAACAGCGCCAGATTTATTTGATAGAAAAATTAAACAGTTACAAAAAGAAATTGAGGAAAAGGCATTTAATAAAGCAAATGATATAGTAGACAAGGTTTATTCAAAAAAACAATTAGAATATGAAGAAAAAGAGGAATCGTTAGAAGATTTAGTGGCGCAATTTGCTGAATTGATTTTAAAAGAAAGTGAAACTAATTTAGGAAAAGAATTAGTAGAAGATTCTATAAAAGAACTTAAAAAACAAGAAGAGAAGAGGAAAGGGGGCAATTTAAATGTTCAAAAAGAAAAAACAGGAAGAGGAAGAAAACCTAAACAACAATGAAATCAAGAAACCAGAGTATGAGTTTATATTAAAGAAGAAATCAATAAAAGAGATGATAGCACCCTCTGGAATTGATGCTTCAAATATCGATCATTTAGAAATAGTATCAAATGTAAAAAGGTATGCAAGAAGTTTCTTTGTATCAAGCCTTCCAAGAATGTGTTCGTTCCCGGAACTTTTTCGTGATATGTATATGTTTGGAGATATAAATACTTCAATATATATAAATCCAATATTAGAATCTAGATCACAGAATGAATTAAATAGAGTAATAAATGAGTTAGAATCAGAGAGAATCGTTGCGGCAGACAAGGGAAATATAAATAGGGAATCTGTAATTTCTCAAAAAAGGGCGGAAGCAGAGCAATTGAGAGATGAAATAGCAGCAGGTTTTAATAAATTATACGATACTTCTGTTATATCCACACTATTTGCGTATTCTTTAGAAGATTTAGACAAACTTACAAAACTACTTGGAACAGAAATGTCAAAGTCATTAGTAGGAGTAAAAACAGCATGGGCTATACAAGAGGAGGCTTTTAAATCAAACCTTCCACTTATGAGTGATAGTGTAAGAAAAACTCATACTTTTGATAGACGTTCAATGGGAACAGTATTCCCTTTTACGACGTCAGAAGTTGGACATCCAACAGGAATTCCATTAGGATTTAATAAACAAACTGGGGTTCCAATATTATTTGATAATTTCCATTCATCACTTACAAATTACAATATGGTTATATTTGCAAAGTCAGGAGCAGGAAAGTCAGTTACTATGAAGACACTTATATCGAGATCTTACATATTAATGGGAATAGAGAGTTTGGCACTTGATGCAGAAGGTGAATATTCAATAGTTGCAGAGTCACTTGGAGGAATAAATGTAGTTTTAAGTCCTAATTCAAAGACTATTATAAATTTATTTGATATAGAAGTAGAAACTATAAAGGATGAAATTACGGGAAGAGAGAGAATAGTACTAAATGTTGAAAATAAAGTCGAGGATGTAACGCAAGCACTTTTAACAATGGCTAGGGGTAGTACAAGGTCTAAAGAAGTAAATGAGCTTACAAAACAAATTATAGCTGAAACTGTGTCAGAAGAGTATGCAGCAAAGGGAATAACTAATGACCCGAGCAGTTTGTATGAATCAGGAGATATGCAAGTTGGAAATATGCTTAGTAAACAAAAGAAGAAGATGCCAACAATAGGTTCTTGGTATAAGAGAATATTAACTAAGGCAAAGGAGAATGATAACCCAGATTATAATTTTCATTATAGTTACTTAATGAAGGTTATGAAACAATATATTAGAGAATATGATGGACAAATGGCTTATTTTGATGGACAATCAACATTTGAATTACTTGAAGGCGCTCCATTTATAAATCTTGATATATCTCAATTAGAGGAGAGATTTGCAAGACCATTAGCACAACAAATACTACTTTCTTGGATTTGGGAGAAGTATGTAAAGAAAAATAGTGAGGATAGAAGAAAGGCTAATAAAAAGAGAGTTTTGGTTGATGAGGCGTGGATGCTACTCCCATATCCTGAAGCGGTAGATTTCTTAAATACAATGGCAAGGCGTGCTAGAAAGAGAAATGTATCACTTGCGATTATCTCACAGAGATTCCAGGATTTCTATGAAAAACCAGAGGCTCAAGCAGTTCTTACTTCTTCAGATACAAAACTATTTTTAGCTCAAGATAAGTCAGAAATAGAGTATTTGAAAGAGGTATTTAAATTAAGTAGTGGAGAAGCGGGATTTTTGGTAACATGCTTAAAGGGAGAAGGGTTATTAAAGGTCGGTCAGGATACGGCGATACTTAAGATAACGCCGACAGCAAAGGAATTTGAATTCGTTGAAACAAACTTAAATAAGTTAGTAAATATGAGAAAGAATAGGGGATAATAAAAGGAGGGAAATATGAAGTTCTTTACTAATAAAAATTTTAAACTAAAGATGATAATTGTACTGGTATGTTTAATTATAATTAATTTCTCCATGCCAACAGTATCATATGGAAAAGGTTTAGGTGAAATGGTTTTTGATGCTTTTTGCCGGATTAATAAGACTCGTAGGAGATGCAGCAGTATTTATAATGCATTTATTCTTTGTTCCAGATCATGGTGAAACATTGAAGGAGGTTCGGCGATTATGATATCCCAAATTATGCAATGTCGCCTGAGCAGATTTTCGGAAATAAGATTAAAATATTAGATGCAAATTTCTTTAGTCCAATATCAGAGGATTCCACAGCAGGACAATTAAGACAATATATTGCAAAAGGATACAATACATTTAGATATGTCGCTATTGCGGTGTTACTAATAATGTTAGTATATATTGGAATTAGAATTTTAATTGACAGTACAGGAGGGGAAAAGGCAAAATACAAGGAGAGATTAAAACAATGGTTCTTAGCAATGTGCTTAGTTTTTTCATTACACTATATAATGGTATTTTCCGTGTATCTATGTCAACAACTTACAGAATTATTCGTGAGTGATGGACAAACAATGTCAGTAGAATTGGGAGGAGAAACCTATAAAACGAGTATAATGGGGGCTGCAAGGCTGTTAGCACAAAAAGGGGACGATCAAAGTAGATTAGGGTATTCCGTTGTGTTTGTTGCAATTGCATGGTATACTTTAAAGTTCTTATTTAAATATTTAAAGAGGATTGTTGTGTTAGCGTTTCTAACAGTAATAGCTCCACTTGTAGCAATTACATATCCAATGGAGTCCAAGACAAAATCACTCAATAGATGGTTTAAGGAATATTTTAAAAATATTATAATACAACCTGTAGATATGATGGCATACTATATTCTAGTCGTATTAGCATTTGATCTCGTAAAAGTAAACTTTGTATATCCAATTGTTGCATTAGCATTTATTTCACATGCAGAGGATATAATCAGAAAGATATTTGGTATTGAATCAGCAGATGGACAATCAGGAGCTTTCGGAAAAGGATTGGTTACAGGAGCAGCAGCAACAGCACTTGCAAATAGGTTTAGTAAATCAAAAGATGGTGGAAACAGCAAAAATAAGAAGGCTGAAGATAAATCTAACAGAAATCATCAGGCAGGTAAACCAGGTATGACAGAAAGTGAAGATTTCGGCAGATTACAAGGTATCTCAGGAGATTCTGATGATAGTAGTGCTAGAGGGGATGAAAGTTCAGAAGATGAAGGCGGAAAAAACAAACCACCTAAGATCGAAAAACCTAATGGAGATGGAACAGGTGGATCAACACAAACAGAGAATCTTCAAGGAGGCAATACAGGAAATGATAATACAGAGGTTAAGGAAAAAGGCGATGGAACACCACCACCAATTAGATTAAATGATAATGAAGATGAGGAAGCTGGAAAAGGCGAAGAAAGTTCAGGAAGAATCAAAGGTGCAGTTTCAAAAGTTGGAAATTCAAAAGCTGGTAGATTTGTTAGAAATACGGGAGCTAAAGTTGGAGGCGTAGCCGCCGCAGCAGGTGCAGCAGTAGCAGGTTCAAAACTTGGAAAAGGAATGGCAAAAGGTGCAAGAACAATATCTGGGGCAACATCAGGTATGGGAAGAGGTATTGCTAAAGCATCAAGAACTATATCAAAGAGTGCTACGAAATTAGCAAATAGCAAAGGTGGAAGATTTATAGGAGCAGCAGGAAAAGTAGGAGGAAAAGCTATTAGAGTAGCCTCTGGAGCAGGATTAGGAGCAGCCGCGGGGATAGGAACAGCTATTGCTACAGGAGGAAACTTAAAAGCAGGAGCAGCAATGGCAGTAGCAGGGGCTAAAGTAGGCTATAAAACGGCAGATAAGGTAATTAATGCACCATCGGCGGTATATAAGAAAGGCCAAGTTGCAAAAGATAAAATTCAAGATACAATTAATAGAAATAATCCTGAAGCCCTAAAAGCGTCAAGACAAGCCAGGGAAAATGAAAGGGCTAAAAAGGAATTCTTAAAAGATCCAGAAGAGCAAAAGAGATTTAAAGAAGAATTTGGTGCAAAAAATTCTAGAGAAAGAATGCAAGAGGCAACGGAATACATGGATCATGGAGTATCTGATTCAAAATTAATAGTTAAGGCTATGAAGGATAAAAATCATACAAAGGAAGAAAAACTATTATTAGCTAAGATGGCAACAATGGTGGAAGATAAAAAGGATGTAAAAGAAGTTATCCCGAGAGTTCTAAAACAATCAGGTGTTAGTAGTGAGAAGGATATAGAAAAGGTACAAAATGTAGTTAGAAAATGGAAGGGATATAAGTAAAATTTGAAAATTGAATAAGTCGTCAAAATTTTGACGACTTACGTTATATAATAGATAATTTATACCCCTCTATTATATAGGGCTTTGCTCTAGATAATTATAATTTTGAAGGAGTTGAATAGATAGCATGAATCCAATAAGGAAATGGTTGTATGATAATAGAAAGAGAATAATGAGATTAGTTTTATTTATAGTTGGAATAATTGTATTAACTCAACTATTAAATTATTTTGCAAAAAATAAACAAGATAAAACCGATGTAAATGAAGCAGATAAGGCGTTAGGTTATGCAGTTATGTCAGAATCACCCGTATCAGATGATATTAAAAATGAAATAAGTGATATTATAGATAATTTCTTCGATTATTGTAATAAAGGAGAAATTGAAAAAGCCTATAATATGTTGAGTTCGAATTGTAAGGAGAAAGTTTATACAAGTTTAGATGTATTTAAAAGAGTATTTTACGATTCAAACTTTGAGACAAACAAAGAACATAGCATCCAGGCATGGGTAGGAGATACATATAAAGTAAAAATATATGAAGATATGTTAGCTACTGGTATTTCTGTGCAAGATAGTTTAACAACAGAAAACTACTTTACTTTAGTAGAAGAAAATAGCGAGAAAAAATTAAATATCAATGGGTATGTTAAAACAAAAGAGTTTGAAGACATAAAAGGAAGCACCGATAATATTGAAGTGGAGATTTTGCAAAAAGATATTTATGTAGATTATGAAGTTTATAGAGTTAAAGTTAGAAATATTTCGGATAAAGATATAATGTTAGATTCAAAGGAAAATACAAAGGGTATGTATATTACAAATGATAGAGATGTTATGTTTACAGCATTTTCTAGTGAATTAAATATTAATAAATTGACAATTGATAGCGGGGCGTATAAAACAATAGATATAAGGTTTAATAATAATTATAAGATTGATAAAGAAATAAAGAGTATTACATTTTCACAGATTTTATTAGATTTAAATGATAAAACAAAGACAGAGAAATTAATAATAAAAATGTAGGGATAGAATTTACATATAAAGAAGGTGAGAAAAATAGACAATCAGAAAAAAATTTTAGCGAAAAAATTACTTAAAAAAGCGTTACCATTCTTACTAATAGGGTTGGTTGTAGTATTGGTTATGGTATTAATAGTATATTTAATAGGAGCTATAATAGGGGCTATAATTGAAGCTGTTAGAGGAGCTATAGATGCAGTAGTAGGGGTATTTTCATCGGCAATTAATATATTTAAAGGGCCACCAGCAGAAAACTCCTTACTCTATGAAGCCGTCCAGAAGAAACTGGCGGAAATTGGGGATGTATCAGCATTTGGGATGACAGAAGGTGGAGTAAAGAACTATTTGTCAAGATTTATATGGGCGGAACTTGCAACAACATATCCAGATATGAGTGAATCTGGTAGGGGCGAAGGAATGCAAGGAAATGTTAAATTTTATAGGTTAACTCAATCTAGCAATTCTAGTGCAACAGTACATACACCAAATGCAGTAAAATCCTCAGAAATACAAAAGGATGAAACTGGGACCATTATACATATCCCAGGTAGAATGATATATATGAAATATGATGAGTTTATGGCAAAGGTAAATAACGGAACGAAGGAAAGTTTTAATGATATTTTTTATAGGTTTACGATAAAAGATGGGGATCCTCATAAGGTAATAATAGCATATTTTTCAAGCAATGTAGTGGAACATTCTTCATCAGGGAGAAAAGAGACTTTTAATATTTATACTGAGGAAATAGATATTTATCCTGTATTATCAGACTATGTGATGCCTTTTGAATTACCACTAATATTCATGTTGACAACAAGGAGTGCAGCATTTGCAGAAAAGGTATCTGAATTATCACTATATGGGAAAGTTGAAATTGGTGTTTATGACAATTCAAATGTAACAGTGACAAACACAAGTGAAAGAATATATACATATTCAGAAACTACCGAGACATATACTGCTACAATTCAGGAAGGAACGTATAAAAGTTTACAAAATATCGAGGATGTCGAGATGGTTGACAAGGGTGCTTATTCTATAGAGCCAAAAGTTACTTCATCGGATAGTACCAAATACGTGACAATAAAGGAGACTGATGTATCAAATGTTTTATATGTAAAACCATTACAAGTAATGGGATGGATAGCGGAATTACAGTCGGAATATGCTATAGAAACAACGTATGGTGAAGAATCTGAACCTCAGGATCTTAAATTGACAGCGGATGAAGAGGCTCAAAAGGAAATGAGGGAAGTAGGCCATACTAGAATAACATCACATGAAAACCCAAGTGCAATAAATTCAAATGAAGTGGTTAACGGAGTTAGAGATAGGGTGAAAAAAGAAACGGTACTAGACCCAGAAACAGTGAGAAAAAAATTTGATGCAGGAGAAGGGGTACCAATATATGATGTAAATGTATCATCTATAGATGTTGTAACTAAGTCAAGAACAGAGATAACAAGATCTCAAACGGTTAAAGTGGATACTGTCAATTGTATTGAAAAATCGGTAAAAAGGCTAAGTAGGGAAAAGGACTTCTTAGGCATAATTAAGAATAAAGATGGTGATGCTCCAGATTTCTTATATGTAAGTGGAGAGAGAGATACTGAAGGTAGATATGACCCTAATGGGAAGTATGTAAAATATTTAAATATGGATTATGATGAAAAGATTTTCGGTATTAGTATTAATAAGGAAGATGAGAAAAAAGAAGATGATGAGGAAATAAAAGAAGTTAAAGATGAAGTTAGCAAAGAGTTAGAAGCGGAAAGAGAGGCCGATGAAAAGAGAAAATATATAAAGATAGACCTTCCTGCAAGTAAAGACTTAATTTGTCACTATATTGCAAATTATAATTCAACTGCTAATTTAGAGGGGATAATAAGGTACTTAATATCTGTTATTTCAGGAGAGAAAGATCCAGATGCAGTTTCTGTCGATGATTTCATAAATGGATTTAAAGATACAGAATTCACAAGTGTGGGTTCAATTTCGGGAGAAAGCGTGAGCGATGCTGCAAGTCAATTTATTCGTTCGTGGGAAGGCTATGGTAAAAAAACAGCAGATGGAAAATATTATATTGTTGTAATGGTTCCAGGAAAATATAGATCAACTAGAACAGTTGGATATGGTATAGATTTAGATACCAGTGGGTATGGACCAAAAGTAAAGGCAGCAGGATATAGTATAGAAGCTGGTTCGAAGATTCCTGTGGAATTAATAGATAAATTTGAAAAAGAAGAACAAGCAAATGCAAGACAATACGTTTTAAAGAAAACAAAGGGATTAAATTTGAATGAAGCACAAATTACAGCATTAGTAGCAATGAAGTATCAATATGGAAATCTTGGAAATTTCGTTCAAATGTATAAAAAATATGGAAATACTGCAGCCTTGAGGCAACACCAAGTAACCAATGGCTACCACCCTTGGATAAAGGGACCTGAAAGGAATGGTAGGGCCGCAGCAAACTGGAAATTATTTAATCAAGGAAAATATATAAATATTAGTGGAAAAGAAATTGTAGTAAAGGAAGCTTCATATTCAGGAGGGGCAATGAAATGGCCTACATCTATAAAGGGATATGTAAGTTCACCTTTCGGAATGAGAATGCACCCTATTTCAGGTAAATATAAAATGCACAAAGGAATAGATATTGCAGGAACAGGTAAAGGGGCTAAACTTTTAGCAGCAGCAGGCGGAACAGTATCATTTGTAAGAAAGGTTGATCAAGGCGGTTATGGAATTTATTTAAAAATAGACCATGGAGGAGGTATTGAAACATTATATGGACATGCATCGAAAATTCTTGTAAATAAAGGAGATAAAGTATCTGCTGGGCAGACAGTAGCGATAATAGGGACAACAGGAAGTTCAACAGGTATACATTTACATTTTGAAGTGCAAAAAAACGGTAATCCGGTAGATCCGATGAATTACTTAAAGTAGAGTAGGGGGGGATTAAATGAGTCAAAATTTAAAGAATATTAAACTCTATATAGGAGTAGTGGCAATTATAATTATTGTTATTTCGATATTTTTGATAGTGAAGTATAGACAGGAAAAATATAACAAGATGTTAGAAGAAAGTGCAACTGAGGGAATAGGTCCAATAAATAGTGAACCAGTTGAAGTTGAAAGTGAGAGTACTTATTATACGGTAGAGTGGTGCATTGATAAATATACAAATTATGCATATGAAAAAGATTCAAAAAACTTATACAATATTTTAAGTAAAGAGTATATACAAGAAGAGGGAATAACTGAGCAGAATATCTTTAATAAGATTAATGGATATGATTCTTCAAAAATTGTGAGAATAAAGAAAATGTTACAAATTATGGAAAATGAAAACTATGGAAGGTTCTTTGTTTTCGGTACTATAAGGAATGCTGATGAATCCGGGCAAGATGAAGATACGGATATTTCTGAGAATATGGACGATGTAGAAAATATTGTACAAAATAGTGATGAGAAAATAAATGTATATGAAGAAATAGAAGAAATAAGACAGCCTGAAACTGATTTCTTTATAGAGGTGAAATTAGACTTTATTAATTCAACCTATGAAATTATACCAGACCATAGGAGATATAACGATGAAGTAAATGAGGGAATGGCTAGTGGAATAGAGTTAAATTCAAGTAATAAATATGAACCATCTGTAATTAATAACGAAACAATGAGTATTTATCTAATGGAAGATTATAAGGAAAATATTAAATTTTATATTGATGAGGCTTATAATAGTTTAAAAGAAGAATACAGAAATAAGAGATTCGGAAGCATTGAGAATTTTAAAAAGTACGTAGAAGGGAATAAAGATAGAATATCTGATATAAATGTTAAGGAATATGCTGTAGATAATGTTCAAAATTCGAAGAAATACATTATAAAGGATCAGGAGGATAATTATTATGTATTTGAGGAGACTGCTGTAATGAATTATAGCTTAATGCTAGACATATATACGATTCCTTTGCAAGAGAATATTGAAACTTATGAGAGTGCTACGGATAAGCAAAAAGTTGCAATGAATATAAATAAATGGGTTACAGCACTAAATAATCAAGACTACAAGTATATGTATGAGGTTATTAATTCACAGTTTAAGCAAAAATATTTCCCTACATTACAAGATTTTACAAACTTTTTAAGTACAAACTTTTTTATATATAATAGTTTAAGTTTGGGAAATTATTATTTAGAGGGAGATACCCATATTTATGAAATTTCAATACAGAATAGATATAATGAAGAACAAAGCGTTGAACTAAGTATAATAATGAGGTTAAATGAAGGACTAGAGTATGAGATGTCATTTGGAGTATAGGAATTATTAGGTTTGTTATTCTAAATATAAAGAGACTATTAAAATTTAAAAAATTTTAATAGTCTCTACGTTTTAATAGTTTGTTTTATTACCTTGGTCAAGAATTTTACAATAAAACATTATTTCTTCAAAAATAATGTTTGGAAAGTGAAATCTGTTGTTTTGTCTTGTTTGAACAAATTCTAAAAAATTAGTTCCAAGCTCTACACTTCTTGCGTGCCAATCACAGCACATTTCCATGAGGTCTAATTTTGTCATATCATATGAAGTTTTAAAGTGTTCTGGATGATGTGAATTGTTTTTCCAATGTAGTAGTAATGCCTCTTGATTAATCTGGAGTAATGATTGTGAAGGGTCTTTTAGGCTGCTATTATTAGAAATTCTAGCTAAAGCTAATAATTCGTCTTCACATTTAATTTTAGAATCATCGTGTGCTAGAAGTCTTTCCTGAAGTTGCTTTGCGTGATTTACAGCACCTTCTGCATTTAAAAAATTAATCAATATTTTACCACTTTCTAAAATATATTTTTTATGAATAAACGTATCTCTAAACATCTTTTCATATTCCGTCATAAATGATGTGTCATCGGAAAACAAAAATTTCCAGGTGGCTCTGTGACTTTTTCTTGTGTAATATCTTAAGTTAGCGAAACTCTTTCCATTAGAATAATCAATAACAAAAGATAATAATAAACAAGGCTCTCCACTCGGCAGGTTTATTTCCCCAACAATTAATTTAAAAATTGCTGGTTGAACTTCACTTAGTGTTGAAATGCTGGTAATTAGAATATTAGTATTTGTCATAGGTAAGTATTCATTAAACGAAAAGCCTTCATTTAGTGAAACTCCAACTTCATTTCCTAAGATAAATCTTAAGAGAAATTCACTAAAGCAAATTTTTACTTTTTTAGAAGTAGGTTTTTTTATACTCTTTGATTCACCAACAAAGATATTTTCTTTTGTTCTTTGATTGAAGAATGAATCCTTTATATCAAAAAATCGAGGAAAACTAATCTCTCCTTGGGTATTACTGGTTGTAGGAAGTAAATAATGGCTTGAAAAACTTTGCTTTAATTCACCGAGAATTACTTGAACCCACGATTCGTAGAGTAAAACATCGTGCTTATTTAACTCTATATCTCCTTGGAATAGTTGCATCATACTGTTATTCATTTTTTTCGCTTGGGATAATTATCACCAAACTTCCTCCCTTCATATTGAAACAAATGGATTTCTTTAAAATATCAACTTCCCGTATTATAACATAATTACGATATTTTGTCAACTTATGTAAATGAAAAAGTAACCCTAATGCTATAATTATATATAGAAATTTGTTAATCAAAAAAACTTTTTGTCTTAGGTAATTTCCACTTGATTTTTTTTAGATTTATGATATACTTATCGGAGTAGAAATTTTGAAGGAGGATTAAATGAAAAGTGCGTTAGTTTTAAGTGGGGGAGGAGCAAGAGGGGCCTATGAGATAGGAGTATGGAAGGCTCTAAAAGAATTAAAGTATGTACCTGATATAATAACAGGAACTTCCGTTGGGGCATTGAATGGTGCATTAATTACAATGGGGGAAGATGATTTAGCTCTAAAGATTTGGGAAAACATGAGTATGGATATGGTATTTGAAAAGAAACAGGAAAAAGATATTAATACTATAAATTCAGCGGCGGATTTTATAGTAAATCTAGGACAAATAGGAGGTATTGATCCAAAACCCCTTAAAAAGCTGTTAGAAAAGGTAGCGGATGAAAGAAAGATTCGAGAATCTAATATAGACTTTGGAATGGTGGTTACAGGATTAAAACCAAAGAGAAAAATTGAAATATATGCAAAAGATATACAAGACGGAAAGATAATAGATTATATATTAGCAAGTTCAGCATGTTTTCCTATAATGAAAAAGTATAAAATAGGCGAAGACGAGTATATGGATGGTGGCTATTGTGATAATACCCCTATAAATATGGCAATAGATAGAGGTGCGAGAGAGCTTGTAGTAGTGGATATGCCAGGAATCTTTAAATTGAAAAAGATAGAGGATGTCAATGCCAAAGTATATTATATAAGACCAAAGTTTGATTTAGGAAATTTAATGATTTTTAATAAAGAAAATTCGAAGAATAATATTGAATTGGGTTATTTTGATACAATGAAAGTTTTTAATAGGTTGGAAGGAAATTATTACACATTTGAAAAGGGAACGGTAGCAAGGTCGCTTGCATATAATAAAACTTGTAAATATTTATATAGAAAAATATTTACGCAAATACCTAGTGTAGGAGTTTTGGAGAAGATGGCTACGGAGAAAATCAATAAATATTTGAGAGACTATAGTAGTGAGCTATTTGAACTATCTTCAAACGTATTGGATTTATTAGAAATAACGGCAAAAACTTATAAGATAGATTATTTAAAAGTGTATTCATTTAAGGGACTCACAAATTTAATTATGAAGGAATATGAAAAGACAAGAAAATCGCAAAAGTATAAAGATACAATTAAAGTACTAGAATTAAAGGAAGGCTTAAGTCTAGAGGAGCTAACTAAGGTAATAAAAGGGTATGATTTAAAGTCAATTATAGCATATATGGTAGATCTTCTTCAAAAAAGGGAATTAACTGTAAATGAAAAAAATCAGATTTTAACAATAACTTTGGCGATGCCTAATTATTTATGTGCAGCGATATATATATGTATGGCAAGTTAAAAGTAAAGTATAGGGAATAACAGATAAGAAAGGAATGGTAGTAGAAATGAAAAATGAATTTAAAAAATTATTACAAGAGGTAAATAGGGAGGGAATGGATGAGTTAATAAAATTTATAGATAACTCTGATTTTTATACAGCACCAGCAAGTACAAGGTTCCACGGTTCTTATGAAGGAGGATTATTAGAACATAGCATGAAAGTATACGAGATATTAAAACAAAAAGTTAAGCAATGTCCAATTGAAATAAATGTTGGTGAAGATACTTTAAAAATTGTTGCACTGTTACATGATGTGTGTAAGGTTAATTTTTATAAAACAGATTACAGGAACGCTAAAAATGAATTAGGTGTTTGGGAGAAGGTTCCATACTATACCATAGATGATACAATTCCTTATGGTCACGGAGAAAAATCTGTTATGATGCTTACAGAGTATATAAGGTTAACAGCAGATGAAAAATATGCAATCCGTTGGCATATGGGATTTTCCGAGGCAAAAGAGTCATATATAACATTAGGGGAAGCTATGAAAAAGTATCCATTGGTACTTCTTTTAAATGAAGCAGATCTTGAAGCTACATATTTCTTTAATATTTGAACAAATTTCGACAAAATAATTGACAATATAGCAAAAATATTATATAATATGGTCATTACAAAAATTTTTTGAAGTAAAAGTAACCGTTGTTAGCAAAATTTCTATAATGTATATTATTTATGTATGGGTATTTTTTAGGGAAAAATAAAAATACATAAAGTAGTATATTAATCTTAGATTTTGTTTCTTAATTAAGGAGGGTTTACCATGAAAGGAATAAGTGAAGAATTAGGTTTGTTTTTAATTGATTGCGCACAACATGCAAACAATAAACGGGTGACAACAGCAGATTTAATACTAGCATTACTTGAAAGGGATAATGGTTTGATATCAGATTACATTAAACAAAATACGGAATTTAAAACTTTTGATAGTATTTTTAATGAAATTGTTTATGGCTTTTTAGACAATAAGTATAATGAATTTAACGACGAAAGACTTAGCTTTGAAGATTGTGAACAAATTTTAGACGAAAGATTTAGCAAAACAATAGAAGATATGAAGAAAAGGTATGAACAATGGTTAGATGTTGTAAAAAAAGATTCTAATAAAAATAAAAAAATAATAAGTTTTGAAGAATTTTGCAATAATATTTTAAAGATTTCAAGGATACCAGTAGTATTAGAAAATAAAACGAAAAATGAAATGATTTTCTTAACGCCTTTTATGTACAAATTTTTTAAAGACATGATAGAGACAGATGATATGTATGATGAAAATAAGTGTGTTTTAGTTTATGATGTTGAGGTACAACTTGTTACATCAGGGAATGTTAATTTAGCATTGTTACTAGAGTGGTTTAAACTTGATATTAAAGAATTTGCAAAACAATTGCAAGCTAATGAAACAGATAGTGATTCATATTTAAAGGAATTTAGAATTCCAAAGAAGATGAGTGAATATTGTGAGTGCTTAAATGACCAGTACGAAAAAGGAAAGCCTTGCGAAATATTAGGTCGAGATGAAGAGCTAGAAGACTTGTGGGATGTCCTATCAAAAAGGGAAAAAAGAAATGTAATTCTAGTGGGAGAAGCTGGAGTTGGAAAGTCCGCAATAATTGAAAGATTGACATGGCAAATTGTTAACGAAGAGTGCCCAAAACAATTTTTAAATTTTAAAGTGGTCACTTTGCAAGTAAATAGTATCATAGCCGGAACCACATTGAGAGGACAAGCTGAGAAGAGATTTAAAGATGTTACAGATTTCTTGAATAGGAGACAGGATATTATATTGTTTATTGATGAAATTCACACTATGATAGGTGCTGGAGAAACATCTAGCGAAGGCTCACTAGACTTTAGTAATAGTTTAAAGCCTATTTTAGCAGGTAAAAATTCAAGAGTTGTTGGTGCAACTACAGCTATTGAATATAATAGATATTTTTCATTAGACCCAGCATTTAAGAGAAGATTTGAAAAAATCGACGTGAAGGAGCCTGAGGATGGAGAAGTCATTAAGATGATAGGAAATAAGGTTGTCGAGTTAAGGAAGACACATGGAATTGATATTTCGGATAAGATGATTGAGAAGAGTATTTTTGTTTCACAATGTTTTAGTCTTATCAATAGAAATCCTGACAGAACTCTAGACCTAATCGACCGTGTAATGACAAAGGCTAAAAGACTAAACAAAACTGAGGTAGATGAAGAATGTTTCTTTAAAGTTTATGCTAAAAATTATCAAAAATATACACAGATGAGTGAATTCCAAAAGAAAAGAGTTGCTTATCATGAGATGGGACATTATATGTTATCTGATAATACAAAAGCTGTTACTATCATCCCAACAGATGATTTCCTTGGCGCGAATATTGTTGATTTAAAAAAGGAGAGAAGCGGTACTGAACAGGAGAAATTAGACGAGATATCTTCTTTGTTAGGTGGAAGAATAGCAGAAAAAATCTTTTCAAAGGAATATAGCAGTGGGGCATCTTCAGATTTGAAAAAGGCTACATTACTGGCATATGAAATGATTACTAAATATGGAATGAGAACTAGTATTGGAAAGCATAGGGTGTATATTGAACAATCCGATAGTTTTAGAGGAAATAATGAACTTGTGAAAATGATTAATGATAAATTGAGATCTGATATTAATAGAGAAATTGATTATATTATTAGTCAGTGCTATAATAAAGCAGAGAGCTATATTATAGCAAATAAAGGCTTACTAGAACAATTGGTTGAGGCTATACTTGAAAGGAAAATTATGGACAAGAAAGAGTTAGATGAGATAAGAAATAATTACTTTCGAAATAAAACTAAAAAATGATTTTTAAAAAGAAAATGAATTTATAATTATAAATTCGTTTTCTTTTTATGTAATGAATATAAGGGCATTCCGTAAGGTTTGTCTTATTTTTTTACTTATTTGTAACATAAAAGTAATGAAAAAGTAATGAATATGTAAAAAAGCGTAGAAATCTCATATCCCTAAGCGAAACATGATAATCACTAATTTGTAGGTGTTGAACGAGTAACTATAATATAGTAGAATATATATAATAGAGGAAGGAAAAACGTTTGAAGGGAGGGGTTTTATGAGAAATAGACTACTAAAAAAATTTGTTGTATCTATGATAGTATTTAATTTATTCTTGACAAATTTTGCAGCTATAGGAAATACATGGTTGCAAAGTGGGATTTCTCATGCTCTTTATGGACAAGTTGTGACTACTATTAACCAAGATGTACAAGCATATAGAAAAGTACAAGTAGGTGGGGAAGATAAATTAGTAGTACAACTTAAAGTGGAAAATATAATTGAAATACAGGATTATGATAGTGTAACGATTACTAATACTAATTTGGAAATAGTCTCTCCTATAATTAAAAACAAAAAACCTGAAACTGTAAAGATAATTCCAAAAAGAATAGAGCTATCAAATAAGGATATATCACAATTTAGTCAAGAAGATTGGAGATATACAGGTATTACTGGAAAAGTAAAAATAAATATGGAAAGCGAGAAGGTAGTAACACAAAGCAAACAAGATGAATTTTTAATTAATTTTATATATGATAATGAAGTTGCAGACTTGGTTGGAGAAAATGAAAATATAGAAATTAACTGTGATATTCAGGCAGAAAATTGGATGAATATTGATGAAAATTTTCAAAGCGTTGGAAGAAGTAATAATAGGCAATTTAATTTAAGAGAAGAATTTGGAAATTTATCCACATATAGTGCAGAAAATGTGGATATTTATAAGGGATATATGTATGCAAATTATAATTTAGAAACACAAAATTTAGAAACAGATTTCACAGAAAAGAATAAAATAGAAATCTATTACTCTGAGATTTTTGAAAATATAGAAATCCATGATACTGGAAGTTATTTTCTTGATGAATTTCAAAATGAGTTTGGCGTTGTATTGAAAAATAAGAGAGTACAGATTAAAAAAAGTAATTTCGATAAAATTTTAGGACAAGAGGGGTATATTAAAATAATAGATGAGAATGGAAATCAGATAGAGGAAATTTTGGCACAAACAGTACAAGAAGAATTTTTAAAGGTGGATTTAAACCATTTAGGAAATATAAATGTAAAAACAAGTAAACCAGTAACTGAAGGATTACTTGAAATTGAAATTATAAAATCAATACAGCCAAATTTGAATTATACAAGAGCTCAAGTAGAGATATTTAACAATTTGGAGTTAAATAAAAAATGTATAACTAGTTATGGAGAAATAAATTACCCTATAACAAACACGTTAAAAGAGAGTAGTACAAATGCAGTTTTAGAAATGCAGGAGGATTCCTTTTCTACAATTATAGAAAATAAGAATGTAGATTTAAAAATATTATTAAATAATACTAGTGAGCAATCAGATTTGTATGTTAATCCAACATTTGAATTGGAATTTCCGCAGCAGATTACTAATATGAGCGTAAAAAATATAAATGGATTATTTGATAATCAAATTGAGATAAAAAGTAGCAGTTTGACAAAGGTAAATAATAAATATGTTTTAAAAATTATAACTGAGGGTTCACAAACTAGGTTTGATATGGGTTCAATTACAGAGGGAATGAATATAGTTATAAACGTGGATTTTAAAACTGGAATAGATACACCAACTAGTGAAGAACAGATTGTAATGAAGTATATAAATGAAAATGTTGTGGAGTATAAAGAATCTATCGTTGAAAATGAGGTAATAAAAGGAGTAGCAAGTAAAAATGTGGAATTCGAAGCACCTCATGGAATAGTAAATATTAACACCATAGAGAACTATAATGGTGAGGGAAGTATATTACAAGGTGTAAACCATGGGGAATTGACAGGGGAACTAGCTATAGGACAGGAAGGAAAGGTGGCAACAAATAAAATACAAGTTTTAAATAATTATGATTACGCTTGTGATAAAATATCTGTTTTAGGAAGGGTGCCATCAAAGGATAATAATATAATAACAGACAACACGGAGTTACAAAGCAATATAACATTTCCAATGAAAAATGGCATAACAACTAGTGAAGATGTTACAATCTATTATTCAACAAATTTGGAAGCGACAGAAGATTTGACTATTGCAGATAATAATTGGGTTACGGAAGTAAATGATTTTTCACGGGATAAGATCATATTTAATAGTGGGTAACGAAGGTTTTAAGATAGGGGCAAAACAGACAATATCGCTTGAATACCAAATAAATATACCAGCAAATATGAACTATAACAGGCAATCATACACAATGTTTAAAACATATTATAGAAATACTGAAACAACGGGTGAAATAGAAACTACAAATTCAAGTATACTAGGATTGGCAACAATGAGAGGCCCTGAACTAAAAGTAGAGTATAAAGCTTCTGCTCAAAATAATGGGATAGTATATGAAAATCAAATGGTAACCTATGAGATGGTAATAAAGAATGTTGGGAAAGTGCCAGTCAATAATATAAATATAGGTATACAGATTCCTAATGATACAGTTTACATAGAAGAGGAGGATACATCTTCTTTAGAGAGAGAATTTGTGGAAAGAGATGATGTAACTAATATCAACTTTAATCCAACCAATTTAGATGTAAATGGCGAATTATTTTATAACTACAACGTTAAAGTTAACAATCTAGGTGAATTGAACGAAAAACAAATAAGTTCCATACTTAATGTGAGTGCAGATGTTATCGGAACGATGGAACCAATAATTATCACAAATACAGTGAATAAGGCAAAAATTGAAATAGAGTTATTAAAGACATATACACTAGATTTGTATGAAAATGAGGAATTTGCAGATTTAATTAGAATAAAAAATATTTCTAATGAGATTATAAATGATATTGTAATAGAAGATTATTTATCAGAATATTATACTTTCGTAAATGCGGATAAATTTCAAACGATACTAGAGGCGGAGGATAAATCAGATAGTGCAATTTATAATGAGGAAAAAAATAAAATTTCCTGGAACATACCAACTTTAAATGTAGGGGAATGGGTACAAGCTGGAATAACGATGAAGGTAATAGACAATATCACACAAGACTTACATATAAAAAATCAAGCCATAGCAAATATTGGAAGTGATAAATACAATTCGAATTATGTATATCAAAATATAAGAAAAATAGATTTAGAAATAATACAAACAGCAAATAGGGACGAGGGATATGTAAAAGAGAATGAGAGTGTAGAATACACAATAAAAGTAGTTAATAACGGAAATGTAAAAACTCCAACGGTAGAGATAACAGATGAATTACCAGTAGGTTTTGTTACAGATTTATATTATTATGAGATTGATGGAGAAGTAATTAGTGGTAAAGTAGGTGTAGGAGGTATTATTGGAATTATGATGCAGTTAGAGGCAAAAGAAAGTATAGAACTAATAATACAAGGGCATTTTAATGAATTGGAAGAAGGGGTAAATGAGTTAGAAGTAGCAAATAAAGCAATTGTAAAAATGAAAAATAAAGTAATAGAATCAGAAGAAATTATATTTATTGTCCAAAATGTAATAGAAGAAGTGATAGAAGAACCACCAGAAGATTATCCAACAGAGGGAATTCCAGATTATCCAACAATTCCAGATAATCCTGAAGAACCAGACGATCCAGACAATCCAGATA
>JAUNSP010000061.1 GCA_030539155.1 Clostridia bacterium | reverse complement strand
TTATTACTGCATTGTAGCCTTTTCACCTTCAAAAAAGTGTCAAATTCAAGATTATTACTTTATTATGTCTTTTTGGACTAGTTGGTACTGTAAATGCTGCGGATATTACAGTTACAGATGAAACTGAATTAATAGCAGAACTAGTAGATGGGAATACAGTTAAATTAGCAAATAATATTTATGTGACATCAACTATTGAGTTAACTTCTGGAACATTTACATTAGACTTAAATGGTTTTAAACTTACCCAAAATACAGCAAATACTTTGTTTGCGTTAGATGGAGCAAATTTTACAATTACTGATTTATCGGCAGAAAAAACAGGCGAAATATCTTCAACTAATACAATGTTTTATGTAGATTCTGGAAGTTTAAAAATAACAAATGGTACATATAATACTTTAGGCGGAGATTATATGTTTGATCAATTTAGTGGTACTATTATAGTAGAAAATGGTACTTTTGATGCATATGAAGATATATTTTTTACTGAAGGAAATGAAGGAGCTACAGGTTTAGACATTCCAAATTTAACTATTGAAAATGGTACTTTTAATGCAGAAGATAGAGCTGTTTGTGCTTATGGAGGAAATATTATAATAAAAAATGGTGAATTTACTGCTAATTATACAGTTTATCTTGATTCAGATTATTGCCCATTAACTGCAACAATATATGGAGGTACTTTTAATTCTAACTATATTGCTCTTGATTGCGAAGGTGGAGAAATATTAATAAAAGGTGGAACATTTACAACAAACGAAGAAGATTATTCTACAATATATGTGAATTATTATTATTCTAATTTATCAGAAGGGTACGGAGATACACAAATAATGACAATTGAAGGAGGAAAATTTACATCTGATTATTATGGTATTTATATTAATGATATGTATGAAGAAAATATTATAATAAAAGATGGATATTTTGAAGGTTATTATTCTGGAGGATATTCAGATTGTACCGATAACATCAGTTTACAAGGTGGAACATTTAAAGCAACTGCAACAGATGAAGAAGATAATGATGGTGCATTTTCAATATTAAAAAATAATGAAGAAACTAGTATTTTAGATTTATTAGGTGAAGGCTATATCTTTGATAGAGAAGAAACCGAAGAAATAGAATATGATGGAGATTATTATATATGCACAACAGCAAAAACTGTAAATGTAATTCCAGAAAAAAGATATACTTATAAAGATACAACAAATGATGTTACAATAGATTTTCCAGATGGAATTTCTAATAGATATTCAGTAGAAGTAACAAAAAAAGAAATATCAGAAGAACTAAAAAGCAAAAATGTATTATTGTTACTTGATATAGTAGTAAAAGATTTAGATGGAAATGTTATTGATATAACCGATTCTAATATTAAAATAAAAATACCATTAACAGAAGAATTAAAAAAATATGAAAATTATAAAATAGCATATATAAAAGATGGTACAATACAAGAAACATTAGAAGGAAAACTAGTTGGAAACTTTATAGAATTTTCTACAACACATTTAAGTGAATATGCTTTAACTGGTACATTAATTGAAGAAACAGTAGTTGAAGAAAAAGATGTAACTCCTAAAACAGGAAATATTCAATACACTGAAATATCAGCATTAGTTATTATATCAGTTTTAATAAGTTTAATATTATTAAGAAAAGAATTATAAAAATTTATCTTTTTATATAAGTTTAAAATAAAGGAGACACTGTAAACAAGCGTCTCCTTATATATTTTTACTCTACTGTTACTGATTTTGCTAAATTTCTAGGTTTATCTACATCTAAACCTTTTTCTTTTGAAATATAATATGCTAAAATTTGCATTGGTATTACAGAAAGTACTGGTGATATTAGTGGATTTGTTTTTGGAATTTTTATTATTTCTTCAAATCCATTATTTTTTATTTCTTCACTTGTAATTGCTAATACTTTTGCTCCTCTTGTTATAACCTCTTGTACATTACTAATTGATTTTTCTACTAATTTTGAATTTGTCATTGTTATTATTACTGTAATATTATTTTCAATAAGAGCAATTGGGCCATGCTTTAATTCTCCTGCTGCATAACTTTCTGAATGAATATATGATATTTCTTTAAGTTTTAATGAGCCTTCCATGCTTACAGCATAATCTACTCCTCTTCCTAAAAAGAACATATCTTTTTCTTTATATACTTTTTTTGCAAATTGCTTTACTTTATCTGAACTTTTTAATACTTCTTCTATTTGATTTGGTAATTGTAAAATGTCTTTTTTTAAATTGCTAATTATTTCTTTATCTGTTTTTCCAAGTTTTTGTGCAAAGTACATCCCAAGTATTGCAAGTAATATTACTTGTGATGTATATGCCTTTGTTGAAGCAACTGCTATCTCTGGCCCAGCATGTGTATATATTGAATAATCTGCTTCTCTTGTTATTGAGCTTCCTATTACATTTGATATTGCAATAGTTTTGGATTTTTTAGATTTTGCAAGTTTTAATGCTGCTATTGTATCAGCTGTTTCACCTGATTGAGTAATGTATATGCTTAATGTGTTTTCATCTATTAATGGGTTTCTATATCTAAATTCAGATGCAATATCTACTTCTACTGGTATTTTGCATAATTTTTCGAATATTGTTTTTGCAACTAGTCCAGCATGCATCGCTGTACCACATGCAATTATATAAATTTTATTTAAACTTTTTATATATTCTCTATCTAAACTTAATCCTTGAATTTCTATAATTCCATTATCTAATTTTGCTCCAATTGTTTCTCTTATTGCTTTTGGTTGTTCATATATTTCTTTAAGCATAAAATCTGCATATTCTCCCTTTTCTGCTGATGATGCCCCCCATTCTATACTTTTTACTGGTTTTTGTATTTCTTTTAAATTCTCATCATAAAACATTACTTTATTTCTAGATAATTTTACTATCTCATTATCGTCTAGCAAATAAAAGTCTTTTGTATATGATAATATTGCTGGTATATCTGATGAAATATAGTTTTCTCCATTTCCTTTTCCTATAACTAATGGGCTATCTTTTCTTACAACTATCATATTGTTTTTATTATATTTAGATAAAATTTCTATTGCATAACTTCCTATTAAATCTGAACATGCACTTTTTACTGCTCTTAAAATTCTATTTTCATCATTGTTTTCATCCTTATTAAAATAATAATGAATTAAATTTGGTATAACTTCTGTATCTGTATTAGATAAAAAATTGTATCCTTTTTCAGTTAAAAACTCTCTTAATTCATTATAATTTTCTATTATTCCATTATGCACTACTGCAAAAGAATTACTATTATCTTGATGTGGATGTGAATTTTCTTTTGATGGTTTTCCATGTGTTGCCCATCTTGTATGAGCAATACCAATAGTTCCTTTTAGGTCATTTATCCCTTCTAGTTCATATAAAGAATTAACCCTTCCTTGATTTTTCATTACTGAAATTTCATTTTCTTCTATTGTTGCAATTCCTGCAGAGTCATACCCTCTATATTCTAATCTTAAAAGCCCATTTATTAATATGGGACTTGCTTTTTTATTTCCTATATAACCTACAATTCCACACATATTGTTTCCTCCTAATATTTTATTGGAATTGAAAGCATGTTAAGTAAATTAAAATTTTATGCCATGTTTGTTTTAGTATTTCTACTAATTTTTGTATGGTATTTAATGACAAACTTTTTATGCCATAGAACCATCCGCCGAATCTTTCGATAAGCTCTAATCCTCGTCAACAATATTTTTTTATATTGTCCTGGCGCTATTAAAATTTAATATTTACCTCCTTTTTTTAATTTTATTTACTTTTTTACTTTCAATATACTGTATTATATTATACTAATTTTCTTTTTGAAGCAAGTCTTTTTATAAAATTTGCCTATAATATGTTTTTAAAAAGTGGTTTTTGAAAAGAAAAAAGAGCTTTCGCTATAAATGAAGGCTCTTTTAATAATTAAATTGCAAATATTTTTTTCTTACCTATTTTTATTAAAACTAAATCTTCAGAATGTATCTGTTTAATTGCTCTAACCCTTGTAATCATTGCCATAAAATGCTTCTCCCCCTATCCGCCGTGTGACTTAGAGTCCACACAAGGGCTTTTTACTCTGCAGAAACTTTACTCAATACTAAATAACTAAATCCATTGTCCGATTTTTCCTCTACACTATAGCGGATGTCAGAGCCCAGAGAAACTACCGGACGAGCCCCACGGCTGATGTTGTAGTTGTTGCTCACACAGCCGTAACAGTTCACACCGTGCACGCCGCTAGAGCTACTGCTATACGGAGAGGCCAACCAGTAGTAGCCGTCGTTGTAGGTATATCCAGTTAATCCTGTTAATTGATCTAATTTAAATAATCCTGGAGCTGGCTCTTCTGAATCTGATATTGTATAATTCCATTCATTTATTGCACTCTTTCCTATCGCATTGTTTATTTCTGGCAATGTTAGTAGCCTCACTTTATTTGCGTTTCCTGTTAAGAATAATTCTCCTCCTGTTTTTGTTCCTGTCATACTTGTTCCTCCTGTGGTTATAGCCGTATATCCCGTTTGTCCTGAACTTGTATTTCCCTTTGTAAATTCTATTCCTCCAAATTTATTATACATTCCTGCTGATGCTTTTAAATTTACTGATGTTAAATCATTATTATTATATAATGGATATTCGGTTGTTCCATCCCAATAATTTTTTAATGCTGTTCTAAATGTTTCTATTCCATATCCACTACTATCCCACCATTCATCTTTGTTTGTTGATGTATCATCATATCTATAATATAATCTCGCTGGGATTCCTGTGCTTATTATTTCTACATTTGTTATTATATCTTTATCATCTATTGTTTCACCTGTTGTTTCATATCTTAATATTCTCCAGCCATTTTTGTTTGTGTATTGATAAGTGTTATAAAACGTGTCTGTGTATGCTACGTCATATTGTACAAAATTTCCTACATAGTCTCCTGTTGTTACTGTTTGTATTGGCTTACTGTTTATGTAATCCTCCATTGTTGCATACCAATTGTCTCCTATTTTTATTCTTCCATTTGCTAATCTTTGTTCTTCACTTTTTGCTGCGTCTGTTCCTCTTTTTGCATCTTTGGCTCTATCAAATAGTCCTCTGTTTATTGCTAGTGTTATTGTTACTCCTACTAATATTAACATTACTATTATTGTTATTACTAGCGCCACTAGCGTGATTCCTTTGTTTTTTCCCATTTTTCTTTTCCTCCTATCTTCTTTTTGGTTCATTTAAATTTTTACCTCCTTTTATTTTATTTTTTTATTTATTTAAAAAATTAATATCAGTTTTGTAATTGTTGTGGTTGCTGGGTTTGCGGGTCGCCGAGGGCGGCGACACCTACATTTTTTTGCAATATATTTGTTACTGGATTTGCGGGTCGCTGTAGGCAGCGACCCCTACATTTTTTTGCAATTATTTTTTTGGGACTGTAGGGGCGAACTGTGTTCGCCCGTGAACAATGAACTATACCCCAAAAGGTAGACTTTTTTGAAAGAAAAATGTATACTAAAAAAGGAGGTATGATTTAATGGGAAAAACAGTAGAATACCCAGCAGAACTAAAAATAAAAGCAATAAAAATGTATCTTGAAGGCAACCATGGTCGGCTATCAAAAAATAGCAAGATTATTCGGTATGGAAGATACAAAATGTTTAAGAAAGTGGGTTAAACAATATCAAGAAAAAGGAGAAGAATTCTTTAAAAACAAACAAAAAAGAATTTATGTATAAAACGCCTAAATCCTATGAAGAAAAGTTGGAATACTTAAAAACAGAGAATGCATACTTAAAAGAACTGTTAGGAATAACAGCAGAAAAAGTAAAAAAAAAGAAATTTACGAAATAATAAAAAAACTATCAAAAGGATATAAAATAAAAACTATTTTAAAAATATCAAAGATGGCCAAATCAAGCTATTACAAATGGAAAAGCAAAGAAGAGCAAATAGAGAAAAAGAAACAAAAAGAGCTTGAGGAAGTAAAAGCAATAAAAGAATTGTATATAGAACACAAAGGAAGATATGGAGTAGACAGAATGACTAATGCATTAAAAAGCGATAAAAAAATGAAATGTAATCATAAAAAAGTATATAGACTAATGGTAGAAAATGGATATTTATCAGTAGTAAAAAGGAAAAAGAAATATAAAAAAGTAGGCAAGCCACATCCAAAGCACAATGTATTAAAAAGAAATTTCACAACAAGTTGTCCATATGATAAAATAGCAACAGATGTAACTGAAATATCAATGTTTGGTCAAAAACTATACATATCACCAATAAAAGATTTACATACCAATATGATAGAAAGTAATGAAATTGGAAGACATGCAACATTAGAGATGGCAATAAAAATGATAGAAAAAATAAAAAATAAAAGTATAGCAGAAGGAACAATAATACATTCAGATCAAGGAGCGTTGTATAACAGTCTAAAATATCAAAAGATATTAGAAGATAATAATTTCATACAAAGTATGTCAAGAAAAGGAACACCAATAGACAATTCACCAATGGAAAGTTTTTTCAGTACATTAAAAAGTGAAGTAATATACAATCCATTAATAAAGATAGAAAACTTTGAAGATTTAATAAAACAAATAGAAGAATATATAGAATATTACAATAATAAAAGAATACAAAAAGGATTAGGATATTTAACACCAAGAGAGTATAAGGAAAAAGAATTAGCAAGAATATCTATGGAAAATGTTGAAAATTAAAATTTACAACATTTCCCACAGATACTGCTACTACTACTAATTAGTTTATTTTTATAAAAATATAAAATAAAGCCTAGGGGTGGGGACAATAAAAAAGTCCACCAAAAGGGGTATGGCCCACAATCTGCATTATTGAATTTTCGGGCGAACACTGTTCGCCCCTACATTTTGCCGAATTTGCGATTATGCAAAAATTTGCAA
>JAUNSP010000106.1 GCA_030539155.1 Clostridia bacterium | reverse complement strand
TAAAATTTATAGGGAAACATATTTCAGTTATTAGTATTAACAGAGTCAACTATTTAAAGTAATAAAATAAAGAATAGTCAACCTAAATCAGGATAGTACAACTGAAAAAAGTTGACTCCCGAAAAACAAAACAATGGGAAGTTATATTAAGCAAAGTGTCATATACTGGAAAAAGTAGAATCTCTTATACATAAAAAAGTTGCAAATTAATGAATCCCTATGTGCTATTTAACCCCGTAATTCTTACTCTTAAAAATAAGGCAGGTGAAATTAATGAATCCCTATGTGCTATTTAAACACCATATTAAAGCCCGATTTATTATATTTATTTTGTATAATAGAAATTAAAGTAAAAATATATGTTCATTTGATTCTTTTAATTAAATAATGATTATATTTAATTAATTTATAAATACTTAAATAAATATCATAAGATTTCGACTAAAGTTGCAAGTTGACAAAAATTCATATGGAAATCTATTACCAATCAATTATCAATATGAACAATCAGCTGTCATATATAGAATATTATCTAAAGCATCGAAAGATTATTCAGAATGGCTCCATGATAATGGTTTTTCAGGGGAAGATTTAGGGAATAAAAAGTTTAATTAGATAAAAAAATCATTATAACTATTTGAAATAGAAATTCATTTAATAATATGATGGTAAATTTATTTATAATTCATAAAGAATATTTTATTATTCACACACATTCAAAAAATGTTATCTTTGCAATATAATTTCTACTTATGTAGATAATGTGTGTGAATACTTTATTATTTAAGAATATTTTAAATTTAATATTATGAATAATTTAACACAATTTATTGGATAATATCCATTATCCAAAACTCTTAGAATGGAGTTAAAACCCATAGGAAAGACACTGGAAAATTTTTTTAATAGTGGCCTTTTAGAAAAGGACATTATAAAAGCGGAAGATTATGTAATTGTAAAGAATCTAATTGATAAATATCATAAATATTTCTTAGAAAAAACGTTATCTGATATAGAATTAGATTGGGAACCACTTTATGAAGAATTATTAAAATTTAGAAAAGAAAATAATAAATCTGAAAGAGATCGTATAAAATCTTTAATGTTATTATATAGAAAACATATTACAGAAAGATTTGAAAAAGAGCCAGAATATAAAGATCTTATTGCATCGACTCCCAAAAATCTATTTGAGAATATATTAAGTGATTTTGATGGAAATAATAAAGTTATAGAAACGTTTAGTAAGTTTTTTTCTTATTTTATTGGATTTCAGGAAAATAGGAAAAATATATATTCTAATGAAGATAAAAGTACTGCTGCGTCTTGTCGGTCCGTTAATGATAATTTTCCTAAGTTTATTAACAATATTGCCGTATACAATTTGATTAAAAAAAATTATCCTGAGTTGTTAGAACTAAGAATTAAAGAAATCCAAAATTATATGCCTAATTACAATTTGAATGAATGTTTTACTGTCAACTATTATAATAAAGTTTTATCGCAAAAAGGCATAGATAATTATAATCTTATTGTTCAGGGTAAAAGTGTTGAAAATGGACCAAAATTTAGAGGTGTAAACGAAGTTATAAACAATTATTCACAACAAAACCCTGAAAAGGATATTTCATTAAAGAGATTGAGAATGTCAATTCTTTTTAAACAAATATTGAATGAAAGAGATGTATACTCTTACATACCAGATAAGTTTGAATCTGATCAAGAATTATTAGATAGTGTGAAAGACTATTGTGACAAACTTTTATACACATCAGAAACAGAAAATAAAAGAAATATCTCTGTATTGGACGAATAAAAAGGAGGAAATGACGCTAAACGGCTTTAAATAAAG
>JAUNSP010000060.1 GCA_030539155.1 Clostridia bacterium | reverse complement strand
GAGACATCATCAAATTATAGCAGTGAGACTGGAAGTTGGTTTAACGACTACGCTGACTGTCCGTACTCTTGCTTTCCGTTTTTCGAGCGCGGGGGTTATTACAGCAGTTCGTACGCTGGATTGTTCTACTTCTACTACGACGATGGCGATACGTACAGCAACTACAGTTTTCGTCCCGTTTTGGCGGCTTGGTAGCACTTTGAATATATAAAACACAAGAAAACATAATAAGTTTAAATAATACAAAAGCGAGAATTTTACAAGTTCTTGCTTTTGTTGTGAGTGTACTGCTTGACATATTTTTGTAAATATGCTTTAATAGAGGGAGTTTAAAGGGAAAGGTAAGGAGTTTATATGGAAAATAGAAAATCATATATTAGGAATTTTAGCATTATAGCACATATAGACCATGGAAAGTCTACTCTTGCAGATAGATTAATTGAGATTACGGGAGTATTAACTAAAAGGGAAATGGAAAATCAAATTTTAGATAATATGGATATTGAAAGAGAAAGAGGTATTACTATAAAATCGCAAGCAGTTAGGATGGTTTATAAAGCAAAAAATGGAAATGAATATATATTAAATTTGATAGATACACCAGGGCATGTTGATTTTAATTATGAAGTATCTAGAAGTTTAGCGGCTTGTGAAGGAGCTGTCCTTGTTGTAGATAGTAGTCAAGGTGTGGAGGCTCAAACACTTGCAAATGTGTATTTAGCACTAGAGAATAATTTAGAGATTGTACCAGTTATAAATAAGATAGATTTACCAAATGCTAGACCCGATGAGATAAAGGATGAAATTGAGGAAATTATTGGTATTCCAGCACAAGATGCACCATGTATATCAGCTAAATCAGGATTAAATGTGGAAGAAGTTTTAGAGAGGATTATTTCTGATGTACCAATGCCTCAAGGGAATGAAAAAAAGCCTTTAAAGGCGTTAATATTTGACTCTTTATACGATAACTATAAGGGTGCAATAGCGTATGTAAGGATTATGGATGGTACAGTAAAAGTGGGTGATGAAATAAAATTAATGGCTGCAAATAAATTTTTTACTGTTTCTGAGGTAGGTTATTTTGCACCCGGTACATATCAAGTTTGTGATAAACTAGAGGCAGGGGATGTTGGATATATATCAGCGAGTATAAAAAGTTTAGAGGAAATTCACGTTGGAGATACTATAACCTTAAAGAGAAATTCTGCAGAAGAACCTCTAGAAGGTTATAAAAAGGTTAATCCTATGGTATATTGCGGCTTGTATCCAATGGATGGAAGTGATTACGAGAATTTAAAGGTTGCACTTGAAAAATTAAAATTAAATGATGCAGCTTTAGAGTATGAACCAGAGACTTCTACTGCACTTGGTTTTGGATTTAGATGTGGCTTTTTAGGATTACTACATTTAGAAATTATACAAGAAAGGTTGGATAGGGAGTTTGACTTAGCATTAATTACCACGTCCCCTTCAGTTATATATAAAGTGTATAAAACTGATAAGGAGATGATTGAACTATATAATCCAACTGATTTACCAAAACCAAATGATATTTCATATATTGAAGAACCGATAGTTACTGCATCCATTATGACGCCAAAGGAGTTTGTTGGAAATATTATGGAGATTTGTCAAAATCGAAGAGGTGTATATATAGATATGAAATACTTAGATGCAAATAGAGTTACACTTATTTATGAATTACCTTTAAACGAAATTATATATGACTTTTTTGATTGTTTAAAATCAAAAACAAAAGGGTATGCTTCTTTTGATTATGAAATGAAAGAATATAAGAGGGCAGAACTTGAGAAATTGGATATACATGTTAACAACGAAAATGTTGATGCTTTATCATTTATTGTTCATAAAGACAATAGTTATGAAAGAGGCAGGAAAATGATAGAAAAACTTAAAGACGCGATTCCTAGGCAGTTGTTTAGTATTCCAATACAGGCAGTAGTAGGGGGAAAGATTATCGCAAGAGAGACAATTTCTGCAATGAGAAAAGATGTACTTGCAAAGTGTTATGGAGGAGATATTACTAGAAAAAAGAAACTTCTTGAAAAACAAAAAAAAGGAAAGAAGAAAATGCGTCAGATAGGAAATGTTGAAATCCCTCAAGAAGCTTTTTTGAGTGTACTTAAATTAGATGAATAAATATAACCTACTAATTGAATTTTAAAGAAGAATGTGTTATTATATATATAGAAGATACATAAGAATGATAGTGGATAGAAAATCCCTGCGTAGTTCGTGTATTGTTAAATTTTAGAACCACAAGTATTAAATGGGAGTCCAGTCTTGGATGTGGCGTGTAGGCTTACACAAAAAAACAGTAAGAAACCCAGGAGCATTCAACAAGACACCCACCTGTGTGAGCAGGTTTTTTAAAATTAAACATTACGGCTAATGTGGGGATTTTTAAGTATTATAAGTGTGGAGGAATAGATATGAAAGATTGGTTATCAAGAACAGAAAACTTAATAGGAAACCATGCACTAAACAAAATAAAAAATAGCACAGTTGCAGTATTCGGTATAGGTGGAGTTGGTTCCTATGCAGCTGAAGCATTAGTTAGGGCTGGAATTGGAAAAATTGTTTTAATAGATAATGATGAAATTGATAATACCAATATAAATAGACAATTAATAGCTGATACAACAGTTATAGGAAAATCAAAGGTTGAAGTCGCGAGGGAAAGGTATTTAAAGATAAATCCTAATTTAAAAATAGAAATTTTTAAAACTTACTATGAGAGCGGTGCTGCAGAAAAATTAATTTTAAGTGATTACGATTACATAGTAGATGCAATTGATTCAGTTACTTCTAAAATTTCACTTATAGAGCAAGCAAAACAGAAGAATATACAAATAATATCTTCAATGGGGACAGGTAATAAATTAGATCCTACAAGATTTGAAGTTACGGATATAACAAAGACCTCGGTATGTCCACTTGCAAAGGTGATTAGAAAAGAATTAAGGATAAGGGGGATAAATCATTTAAAAGTGGTTTATTCAAAAGAGGAAATTCAGAATAGGGGAGATAATAAAAGAATTCCTGCAAGTATAAGTTTTGTTCCTTCAGTAGTTGGATTAATAATGGCGGGAGAAGTTATAAAAGATTTAATAAAAAGGGGAAATAAATGGAAAGAGGATTGATAATTAATCATATTTCAAATGAATATCAAGTTGAGATATGTGAAAGAGTGTATAGATGTACTGCTAGGGGGAAATTTAAAAAAGAGAATATAAAACCTACTGTGGGGGACCGTGTTAACATAGATATTTTAGATGAACAAAATTTTATAGGTATTATAAATGAAATAGAGCCTAGAATCAATTATATAAAAAGACCAAAGTTGGCAAATTTGACGCGGGATTGTTTATGTTGTATCTTTAAATCTTCCAAAACCAGATTTATTCCTTTTAAATAAACAACTAGTATTTGCTAATTATATGAACATTAAACCTATAATATGTATAAATAAAACTGATTTAGATAGTGAAAACATGGTGGATATAATAGAGAATGAATATAGGAAAATAGGATATACTGTTTTAAAAACAAGTGCAAAGAATAACGAGGGAATTGATGAATTAAAGAAGGTTCTTAGAGGTAATATTACAGCTTTTTCTGGAAATTCTGGAGTGGGAAAATCTACTTTAATTAATGCTATATTTGGTGAAAAGATAACAGAAGAGGGAGAAATAAGTAAGAAAAACAAAAAGGGAAAAAACACAACAACAGCAGTTAGTTTATACAAAATAGAAGAAAATACCTATATAGCAGATACCCCTGGGTTTTCAACATTTGAGATTGATGAAATAGAGATTACAGACCTTGACAAAAATTTTATAGAATTTCGTGACCCTATTAAGGATTGTGAATTTGTGGGTTGTACCCATATTCTAGAAAAAAATTGTGGAGTTAAAGAGGCTTTAAACAGAAATAAAATATCAGAAGAACGATATGAAAGTTACATAAAAATTTATAATTATTTAAAGGATAAGGAGGAACATAAATGGTAGAAATATCAACATCAATATTATCAATAAAAAAAGAGGATTGTATGGAAGTCTTTTCTAAGCTAGAAATGGCACATACTGATTATTTCCATATAGATGTTATGGATGGTAAATTTGTAGAAAAAAACACAGTACAAAAAATGATTGAATATTCGGGGTATATAAAAAATATGTCAAACATACCGCTTGATGTTCATTTAATGGTTAAAGATTTACCACAATTTATTAATACTTTTGGGGCGTTTAAACCCAATATTATAACATTCCATTTAGAAAGCATACCTAGAAATAAGGTAAAAGAAATTATCAGGTTAATAAAAGAGAATAATACTAGGGTAGGAATTTCAATAAAACCAAATACTAAGCTAGCTGACCTTTATGAATTTCTTCCTTTTATTCATGTTGTTTTAATAATGTGTGTAGAACCAGGAAAAGGTGGACAAAAGATGTTAGAAGAATCAATAACGAAAATTAAAGAATTAAAGAAATATATAACAGAAAATCATATAGACATAGACATTGAGGTTGATGGAGGAATTAATTTAGAAAATGTTCAAGAAGTTAAAGATGCAGGTTCGAATATAATTGTAGCAGGTACTAGTATAATTAATTCAAATAATTATAAGGATACAATAAAGAATTTGAAAGGTACCGCCGATAATTCATAAAATGTCGATTTATGTTGACAAATGTCATAATATGGTATATAATAAAAGGAGCGTTTAAAAAATTGTTTTAAGAGATGAAAAAGGAAGGAAGTAAAAAAATGAATAATGAGAAAATAAGAAATATAGCAATAATAGCCCACGTTGACCATGGAAAAACAACATTAGTAGACGCCCTATTAAAACAGAGCCATATTTTTAGAGAAAATGAACAAGTTTCAGAGAGAGTAATGGATTCAAACGATTTAGAAAAAGAAAGAGGTATAACTATTTTATCAAAAAATACATCAGTAGTATATAATGATATAAAGATTAATATAGTAGATACCCCGGGGCATGCGGATTTCGGTGGAGAAGTTGAGAGAGTTTTAAAAATGGTTGATGGAGTACTTTTATTAGTAGATGCTTTTGAGGGCCCAATGCCACAGACAAGAGAGGTTTTAAAAAAGTCTCTTGCATTGAATTTAAAACCAATAGTTGTAATCAACAAGATAGATAGACCTGGTTCAGAACCAGAAAAAGTTTTAGACAAAGTGTTTGACCTATTTATAGAATTAGAAGCAACAGATGAGCAATTGGAATTTCCAGTAGTATATGCATCTGCAAAAAATGGGATTGCAAAAATGAGTATGAGTGAAGATTCAGATAATATAACATGTATTTTTGATACCATTATAGAAAATATTCAGGCACCAAGATGCGAAATAGATGGAACTGCTCAAATGTTGGTTTCAAATATCGATTATGATGAATACTTGGGTAGGATAGGTGTAGGAAGAGTTGAGAGAGGTTCTATAAAAAGTGGAATGCAAGTGGTAGTTTGCAAAGATGGAAAAAATATTAATGGAAAAATAGCAAAACTATTTACATATGTTGGATTAAAAAGGACAGAAGTTGATGAAGTTAAAGCTGGAGATATAATCTGTTTTTCAGGAATAGAGGATTTAGGTATTGGAGATACAATATGCGATGTATCAAATCCAGAGAAAATACCATTTGTTGATATAGATGAACCAACTGTATCTATGACATTTAGCGTAAATAACGGACCTTTTGCAGGAAAGGAAGGACAATTTGTAACATCAAGGCATATTAGAGATAGATTATTTAAAGAATTAGAAAGAAATGTTAGTTTGAGAGTTAAGGAAACAGATTCATCAGAAAGTTTTGAAGTATGTGGAAGAGGAGAATTACATTTATCAATTTTGATTGAAACAATGAGAAGAGAGGGATTTGAATTACTAGTATCAAGACCAAAAGTAATTTTTAAAGAAATAGATGGAGTTAAGTGTGAACCAATTGAGAGATTAGTTGTAAATGTTCCGGATGAATCAATAGGAAATGTTATTGAAAAATTGGGAAGAAGAAAAGCAGAAATGGTAAATATGGAACCAGCTGAATTAGGACATACAAAGATTGAATTCAAAATTCCTGCAAGAGGAATCATTGGATATAGAACAGAATTTTTAACTGATACAAAGGGAACAGGAACAATGAATAGTATCTTTGATTGCTATGAACCATATAAAGGTGAATTTTCTTCAAGAACAAGGGGAGTTTTAGTAGCTTTTGAACAAGGAACTTCAATTACTTATGGACTATATAATGCACAAGAAAGAGGAGAATTATTTATAGGCGCAGGTGTTGATGTTTATGAAGGAATGATAGTTGGAATAAATTCAAGGGCTGAGGATATAGCGATTAATGTATGTAAGGAAAAGCATTTAACAAATACAAGATCTTCTGGGGCTGATGAGGCATTAAGATTAGTTCCTCCAATTCAGTTATCATTAGAAAAGGCAATAGAATTTATTTCTGATGATGAATTAGTTGAGGTAACACCTAAAAATATTAGATTAAGAAAGAAAATTTTAGATTCAAAAACAAGAGAGAGAGAAGCAAGAAGAGCCATAACAAAATAATATATAAACACTAACGTGTGGCTACTTTGTGCTTTGTTCGAAGAGTAATTTTTTTAAAGAACTTTAACCAGTAACAATTTTTGTTACTGGTTAAAAGTTTTTATACCTAGAATGGCAAAATCCATCCATATATATGTATTAATCCGCAACATCTTGATTGGTGTTTATATATTTTTTGATTAATCTCCTCCCTTTATCTCAAAGTTTTAGAAAAAAATATCTACTAAATATGTTGATATATCTAAATCATTTATTACATTCCTTGTTTCAATACAAAATCCAAGAAATCCTAAAAAACTTTCTACAAACATACGGTTGCTCAAAAGTTTTTAAGAATTTCTAACATTTTTCCTTTCAAACCCGTCATTATATAAACAATTTAGATATATCAACATATTTGATACTTATGTCTAATAAAACCCGTAACCTGTGGAAAATTTTTTTCAAAACTTTTGTAATTTTTGTTGACTATTTGAAAAATTAATTTTATAAT
>JAUNSP010000007.1 GCA_030539155.1 Clostridia bacterium | reverse complement strand
AATAGAACTGCAAGAACAAAAAATAGAAGCCCTTAAGTTGTATAAAAAAGGACTATTTCAACAAGTTTTTAAGAATGATAAAGAATATAAAACTTATTTGCTCGGTGACATTTGTGATATAAATACTGGAAAGTTAGATGCGAATGCTATGGTTCCTGATGGTAAATATAGATTTTATACATGTGCCAAAAATTACTATCATATAGATACTTATAGTTTTGATACAGAGGCATTACTAATATCTGGAAATGGAGCTTATGTTGGTTATATTCATTATTATAAAGGAAAATTTGATGCTTATCAAAGAACTTACATATTGGATAATTTTAAAGAGGATATTCAATATATTAAATGTTTTCTCGAAAGATATTTGAATAAAAGAATACAATTAGAAAAGAAAGAAGGAAATACACCGTATATAGTATTATCAACATTATCTGATATGACTGTAAAAATTCCGGATATTAATGAGCAACGAATTATAGTAAATGTTATAAATAATTTTAATGATAAATTTAATCAAGAAGAAGAAAAATTTAAATTATTAATTCAATTAAAAAAAGGACTTATGCAAAACATGTTTGTATAAATCCTTTTTTGATGATTTGACAATTTAATTTATACCATGGTAACATCACAAGGAAGGTGAAAATATATGAATGAAATTGATAAATCATATTTAAAAAAAGAAAAAAGATTAAAAAAGTATTATGCATCTAAATTGTTGTGTGAATTAATTGAATTAAATTTTGAATATTCTAATAAAGAATATAATAATATCAATGGTGATAGTATATATATGATATTAGAAAAATCTATGAAATTTCAAGAGAAAGAAAAACAGGAAGTTATCAAAACTGCCACAATCTTAGCGAATTTAAAATATAAAATAAATATTATAGATTATAATAATTTAATCATTGAAAAAGAGCAATAGTTTTAATCGCCCTTTTTTCTTCCAACTAAATCATCAAGAGAAATTTTGTATTTCTTACATAATTGATATGCAAAAGCTGTTATTATTAAAGTTTTAGCATTTTCATATCCAGATATAGTAGATGATGTGGTATTTAATTCTTTAGCAAGATCTCTCATAGTCAATTTATATTTATTTCTAAGATTTCTGATATTGTTACCAATTGTCTTTTTATTTAAATTTTTTAAATCTGATTCGTAATATTTAATATCACTTAATCCTAAGACATAATCCATACTTACTTTATAATAATTACATAAAGTATTTAAATGTTTTAATGGAATTATTTTAGTGCCGTTTTCCCATTGGGAATATGTTTGTTGACTTATACCAATAACTTTAGCTATATCTTTTTGATATAGATCGTTATATTCCCTTAATTCATATAATCTTTTATACATCTTACTCACCTTATATAATTTTCCCATTTATTTGCTAAATATTAGTTGTGTACTGACAAATACGAGCAAGAATGATATAATAATAAATGTAGTAAATATATAATGAAGGTGGTGAATTATGAATCTAGCTGAGAGAAAGGAATTATTAAAGAATTTAGCATTAAAAGAAAAATCTAATGGAAGTATGATCTTTCAATTGATTGAAAGTGGTTGTTTAGATTTAGTTATTGGCAAATTAACTGAATCAAAAACTAAAACAAACACAAAATGTTTACCTATGACTAAAAAAGGATATTTAACTTGGGATGAACAATTTATTGATGTGATATCAGAATTTATATATTATTTTGAAAGATCTTTTGCACCAACAATTCACAAATTTGCTTATTTAAAAATTTTATTAGAAAATAAAGCACCGGAATTTCTGTTATGTAAGAATTACTGGGGTGATAATACTTTTATACCTTATTACCAATACCATATCAGAAAATTTTTAGTTGAAAACCTATATGACAATATAAGATTTTTGTACAAAGATTTTGAAAATCAAAGATTTTTTAAAGGATTGGATATAACGGATAAACTTAGTTTGAAAAATGCTAAAAGCGTTGATATTTTATTTGCTTTTATGAGAGAAATTATATGGTGTAATTATGATGAATATTCCCTATTCTATGTATTCTCAAATTATAAAAATGAAGTTAAATCTTTAGCAGAAGAACATGTTAATAAATCAATTGTATTTTCAAGAGAACAAGTTTGGAATGACTATGATGATCATTGGTCAAGATTAATATATAAATATAATCAACATATACATTCAGTACAAAATTTAATTGGAATTAATTACCCAGACAATTCATAGACGAGTTGTCTTTTATATTGTCGTTTTTTATCGCAAATGATATAATAATGTTATAAAGATAGCAGTACAAATTTTGATGTATTGCTATCTTTTTATTTTAAAGTCAATGCTAGTTCTAGCTGTGAGAACAGTATTGTTTATATGAAAGGAAGTATTGAAATGTTATAAATTTTTACTGAATCATGGCAAAAAAAAGTTAGATTTTAGAAGTACCATCTAACTGTAGTTAAATGCAGTTTTTAGCATTGCCTTTGTAAGGCGGTGGTGCTTTTGAAATATTATCTGTTTAAATTCCATAAACATTATTTTGCTTTTGTTGCAAATTATTTTAGTGCCGATATCATTCTTCATAAGGATGTTATCGGCATTTTTTTTGTATTTAATCAGATTCGTGGACCGCCCTTCTATCGTTTGGAAACCAAATGATAGGAGGAAAATAAAATGGTTAAAGATCCAAAACGAAGAAAATGTAAGGAAAATCCTTATAGATTAAATTTTGAAAAGGAAATTGTAAGTTTTATTGATAGTAAAGGAATATTACAAGAAGTAAAAGTGAGTTCTGAGGTTTTTGAATTGTTTGATAGTTTTGAATTAGAAGATATATCCTATTTACATAAAGTGGATAAATATGCAGATTTTAGAAATTATGATAACAGTGAATTAATGGATGCAATTATTTATCACAATACTCAAGATACTAATAAATCCATAATAGATATAATTCAAGAACAAGAAGAAATTGATCTTTTATATAAATTAATAAATGATTTACCGGAGATTCAAAAGCGAAGAATAAAAAAATATTTCTTTGATAATAAAACTTTTAATGAAATAGCTATAGAAGAATCATGTACAAAAAGAGCAGTGAAATTTTCAATTGATATAGCTTTAAAAAATATTTTAGAAAAAATTAAAAAATAGACTACACTTTTCTTATTTAAAGTGGGTATATGGTGAAAGGATAAATTTGCCCTTTCACCATTTTTATTAAATGGTTTGCTCTTTGACAATTTATATTCATTCATTAAATACATTCTTATTAATGATTGGAAACGATTAAGCACATTAGTAAGTTCGCTTGCGATAAAAACTTGACTATAAAAAAGAAATAGCTATTCTTTTTGCGATGACAATTAATAAGGATAATGATACTTCTGCCTAGCTACAGACTCAACCAATAGGGGCAGTCTTGTGAGAACCACAAGAGAGCAATAGACTCATGGAATTGATTAGCTATCAATCGTTTAATGAATCCCGGTTGAGGGTAATGAGGAAAATATCAACATTAATATAAATTAAAAAGAGAAAGGAAAGATTTTTTATGAATAAAAAGAAATATAATGTAAGTTTTAAAACTATTGAGGAATTTGTTATAGAAATAAATGCAAATAGTAAGGATGAAGCAATTGCTAAAGCAGAAGATTTATTAATTGCAAGTGATTTCAAGAAATTAAAGATGGGAGTTAAAAGTAAACATTATAATCTTTGTGAAATCAAAAATAATAAACCTCGTTTTTGTTTTAAGAACAGAGGATTTGTGTTTTTTTCAAAATGATGGTAACATCAACCCAAAGAGGTGAATATTTTGAAAAGAGTTAAAATTATTACTTTAGTTTTATTATTTGTTATAGTATTGTTTTTAGCATTTATATTTGTTAATAAAATGAGTGAAAAAAAGCAATTAGAAAGTCATACTGATAATTTAACTGAAAATGAATTACTAGATGATGAATTAATTGAGGAAGAATATTCTAATTTATTAGAAGAAAAAAATTTAGAAATGGATATAGAAACCAATTCAAATGATAATGATATTAAAGAAGAAAAAAGTACTGAAGAAAAAAAGGATACTTTTAAATCTGAAGTGACTAACAGTACTGTTCAAGAAACAAATGAACAAACCTCCCCTGTTGAAGAAGTAGAAAAAAACATTTGGGATGAACTAGGTATTTCAGAATATGATTATTATAATAAGCCAATGTGGAGTTGGGCGAGAGTAGATTTTTCTATAAACGAATATAAAACTGAAGAAAAGACTATTGCAGCTTGTCAAGATTATGGTCAAACATTATTTGAACAAGGTATTGGATTTTCTTGTACAAGCATAAATAGTTATTCTGGATCCTATTTGGGTGAAATGTTAAAAACATTTTAAAGCACATTAAGTGCTTTTTTTTATGAAAGAAGGTGGATAATGAAAAAGAAAATTTTAAAATTCGCTTTATTTAGTATATTACTTCTTTCTTCATTTGCAATTTGTCAAAAAGTAAATGCAGAAGTTTATACTGGCGAAGCAATATGGCCATCAGAGTCAATTTCTAATATATATATTAAGAAAATAAGACCAGATGGCTATATAAAATATCAGCAAGCTAGATTTTTAAGACGAAGTGAAGATAACAAATTTGTTTATTGCTTACAACCTTATGTCGATATCGATAACAATCTGCCCTATTACAATGTAGCAAGAAGTGACTATGCAACAGTTTTGGGGTTAACTGAAGAACAATGGGATCGTATATCATTATTGGCATATTATGGATATACTTATGATCAAAATGGATATGATCATTCAGCTCATAAATGGTATGCAATAACACAAGTTTTAATTTGGCAGACTACGAATCCGGAGTCACAAATTGGATTCACAGCTACTCTTAACGGTACAATAAATTCAAATTTATTTGCAAATGAAATAGCTGAAATAGAAAATCTAGTAGCTAATCACTACAAAAGACCAAGTTTTGATATTAATGATTTAGTATTACCATTAGGACAAAATGTCGTATTGACAGATACTAATAATGTATTATCTAATTATAAAATTTCTTCAACAGAGAATGTAAGTGCAGTAATAAATGGTAATCAATTAACTTTGACAGCAACAGGTATTGGAGATGCAAAAGTAAATTTAGTAAAAAATGCTAAAAAATATGAAATAGCTCCAATAGTTTATTATAGTAATCATTCACAAAATGTATTTAGAGTTGGTCATTATGATCCTATCCCTGCTATAGTTAATTTAACTGTTGTAGGTGGACAAGTTGAAATTAATAAATTAGATAGTGCAACAAAAAATAATATACCACAAGGGGACGGTTTATTAAGTAATGCAGTTTATGGAATCTATACAACAACCAATGTAAAAATTGGTGAATTAATCACTGATTCAAACGGATATGCTATAAGTGATTACTTGCCTAGTTTAGGTGAATTTATTTTAAAGGAAATAACACCAAGTAAAGGTTATGAATTAGATAGTAACACATATAGATTCAATGTTGATAAAGATAATTTGTTGGCGAGTATAGATGTATACGAAAAAGTTATAGATAATAATATAACTATATTTAAAGTATATGCCAGTGATAAAACTGGTATTTTAACTCCAGAAGCTAATGTTACTTTTGATATTTATCTTAAAACTACTAATGAATTGTATAGATCAATAACTACAGATTCAAGTGGGTATGCAAATATACTTTTACCTTATGGAACATGGATTTTTAAACAAAAAAATTCAACTCCTAATTATGAAAAGGTTGAAGAATTTGAAATTATTGTTGATGAAAATTCAAATGAGAATATTTATAAATTAATATCAAATGCAGAAATTACTGCAAGATTAAAAGTAGTAAAAGTTGATAAGGAAACTGGCGAAATAATTAATAGAAGTGGTATTAAATTTAAAATAAAAAATATTAGTTCAAATGAGTATATATGTCAAAAAATAACTTATCCAACAGCACAAACATTATGCGAATTTGAAACAGATTCAAATGGAATATTAATTACCCCATATCCATTAACATCTGGTAAATATCAACTAGAAGAAGTTGATCAAGTTTTAGATGGATATTTGTGGAATAGTGAATCTTTAGAATTTGAAATTGGTGAAAATTCTGAATTAATTACTGATGAGGATTATGGGGTTTTATTTGAAACAAAATTTGAAAATCGAGCTGTAAAGGGAGCAATTGAAATATATAAATATGGTGAAGAACTAATATTTAATAATTTTTTACTAAGAGTAGCACCTTCGTTATCAAACGAATATTTTTATTATGAGATTCCGTTATCTGGAGTTGAATATAGTTTATTTGATTTAGATTATAATTTTATTACTAAAGTTGAAACTGATTCAAACGGATATGCAAAAATAGAAAATCTAAAGCTAGGAAAATATATATTAAAAGAAACAGCTACGGTTGGTAATCATGTTATAGATTTAGAAGAGTACGAAGTTGAATTAAATTATAAAGATCAATACACACCAATCATTATTAAATCATTCGATTTTAAAAATGAGTTAGCAAAAGCAACATTAGAATTTACCAAACTAGATTTTAGTACTTCAGAACCTATTCCTAATACGAAAATAGAAATATATATGTTAAATGATGATGAAGATATACTTATGGGATCGTATATAACAGATAAAGATGGTAAAGTTGTAATAGATGATCTACCTAGTGGATATAAATACTATATTCTTGAAACAGATCCAAGTGAAGGATATATTTTAAATACTGAGAAAATGTATTTTGAAATAATAGAAGATGGTAGTGTAATCAAATCTACAATGACTAATGAAAAAATAAAATCTATTTTAAAAATTCATAAAACTGATGAAATGGAAAATCCGTTACAAGGAGTAGTAATTGGTATTTATGATTTAAATGGTGAATTGTTATTTGAATTAACTACTGATTCAAGTGGATTGATAGAAGTGGAATTAGACTATGGTAATTACTATTATCAAGAAATATCTACTTTAGAATCTTATGTTTTAAATGATGAAAAAGTATTTTTTGATGTTGTAAATAATGGTGAAATTATTGAATCAATTTTAATCAATAAAGTAATAGAAATTGAAGTGCCTAATACTAATAAAGATTATAATTATATTTATATTGCTATAGGTTCACTTATGTTAATTGGAATAGGTATGATAATATATGGAAAAAAAGGTAAGAAATAAGAAGTCCTTTCTATTATGGATAGGACTTTTTTTAATTATTGTTTCATCAACAGCAACTATTTTAATTTTAATCAATAATCATAGTATGAAAAAAACAGAGCAAATAATGATTGAAGAATTTTTTGTCAGTGATGATAATTCCAATGTTGAAGAGATACCTAAACAAGAAAATGAAATTATCGTTGAAACAAAAAATAATGATAATTCCTATAATTATATGGCAATATTAGAAATACCTGGTATCGATTTAAAAAAAGGATTAGTTTCTGTTGATTCAAAATATAATAATGTTAAATATAATGTTCAAGTTATGAAAGAATCTAATATGCCAAATATATTAAATGGTAACTTTATATTAGCTGGACACAATGGTTCAAGTAATGTTTCGTATTTTAAAAACTTGGACAAGTTGAAGGAAAATGATGACATCATTATTTATTATGAAGGAATAAAATACATATATACTTTTAATAATAGCTATGAAGTTGATAAAGATGGAGCAATACCTATTTATAGGAACAATAGTAAAAATACAATTACTTTAATTACATGCAAAAAAAATAGTAAAACTAAACAATTAGTTTATATAGGATATTTAAAAGACAAGGCATATTATTAGTGAATTTTAAGTATATTATTATTCCTAGTAATATAATACTAAATCATAAAATTCCTATGTTAGCTAAAGTTTTATATGGTGAAATAAAAGTTTTAAGTTTTAAAAATGGATATTGTGAAGTATCAAATTCATTTTTAGCAAAAAATAACAATTGTAGTACAAGAACTATAATTAGAATGCTGAATATTTTAAAAGATGAAAATTGCATTGAAATAAACGGCAATAAAAAAAGAAAAATCAAAATTATAAATGACAGTGATGTCATATCATAAGTGACAAGAATGTCACTCATATAGTGTCAGAAGTGGCACACATGATAATATAAAAGATAATATAAAATTATAACAATCATCATCATGTATAATTCTTATCTTATTATCATCCATCATGAATGAAAGGAGGTATGTAATGAATAGTTTAGATTATAACGGAGTATCACTTATAGGTAATATAGCTAGTATATCTGATATAAAAACTTTACCTAGTGGTAAAAAATATAAATATTTTGATTTATGTCAAAACATTAAATATAAAGATTCTTTTGGAGAAGAAAAAGAAAACAAAATCTTCTTTTCAATTAGATTATTTGAAGATCAAATTGCAAAATATGATTCTATTATTAAAAAAGGTAATTGGATACATATAACTGGAAGTTTAAGAAATTATTTAACAGAAAATATGGAAAAGAAGCATTATATAACAGTAAGTTATATTAGAGAAATGAAACCAAAAGAAAAAATAGAGGTATTTGATTATGACTGGTTAAATGATCCTGATAGTTCTTTTGAGGAGGACTATGGGTTATAGATCAGATGTTAGGATAATGACTTCAAAAAATGGATTTAAAAAATTGAATGAATTTGTAAGTGAAAATATTAAAAAAAATAAAAATGAATATTCTAATTTATTAGAAGATATTGATGTAAAGAAAGAAACTTCACGAGCTTGTTATTTTGGCTGGAACTATGTTAAATGGTATGAAGATTTTAATCCAGAAGTAATTGCGATAATGTCAGGACTGCGACATTTAGAGGAAGAAGATTATTCGTTTAGATATTCAAGAATTGGCGAATCTTATGACGATTATGAAGAATTTTATCATGACAGTGATAAAGATTCAGAACAGGATTTAGATTTTCCCTCAATGATTCGAGAATTTGATGACGAGTATATAATTTTTAATATGGACAAAGATGTAGAATTATGAACAATACTGCGACAATACTACGAAATTTAGAGGAAGAGCGATAAAGAGTCAGAGCAAGATTTAGAATTCCCCTCAATGACTCGAGAGCTTGAAGAAGAATATATATTTTCAAATGTGGAAAAAGATATATAGTTATAAAATAATAGAAAGGATAGTGAGAATGCAGAGAACAATAAAAGCTTTGTATGTTAAAGAAAACGAATTACCAAAAGAAATTGTGTTATCTAACACTTTAAAAGATAAACAAGAAAAAGTTGGAGGATTAATTCAATATGTTCCCTATCTTGAAGATGAGGAAATAACAATAATTTGTAATGAAGAAGGAAAAATAAATGGAATGGGTCCAAATAGAGATATAGGATATGATATTCTCTATGGTCCTTTTTTAATTGTTGGTGAAACAGCTAACGATGGTGAAGATCGTTCTTTGACAGAAGAACAAATAAAAAAATATAAAGAAAGATTTAATGAAAAATCAATAGAAGAAACAATAGCAAAATATAATGCTATTGTAATGTCAAAAATTAATAATTTTGAAATATAGAAAGGTAAAGGTGATTAAATGAATAATCAAATAAGTTTAATAGGAAGAATTGTTAGAGAACCAGAGGTAAAAGAGTTAGATGGTGGTAAAAAAGTAAGTAATATTACTGTAGCAATTCCTAGAAGTTATAAAAATGCAGATGGTGAATACGAAAAAGATTATATTGATGTGTCTATATGGGGTGATATGGCAAAGAACACTGTTGAATATTGCAAACAAGATGATTTGATTGGAGTAAGAGGTCGTATAGAATCAAAATTAATAGATAATGAAGATGGTACTAAGACAAAAAAATATAATATAATAGCTGAAAGAGTAAGTTTTTTATCAACTGCAAAAACAAAAAGAGAAGTTAAAGAAACAGAAGATTTAGATGAACCTGAAATGTAACAAGGATAAGTGAAAGCTTATCCTTTTACTTAAATTTAGATAGGAGGAATGATAAATGTTAATAATAAAAAGAGGTGTAAATATTGCTTAAATTTATGGTTAACTCTTTAAGTAATATTAAAGGGACTATAAATTTATTGGCAATAGAAAAGTTAGACGGTGGCGAATATAATGTCGATTCAATAATTAAAGCAATACAAACTTTTTCAAATTGGGTATTAAGGATTGGAATAGCAGCAGCTGGAGTATCATTAATAATTGGTTTTGTATTATATGCTGTTGCAGATGTAGATCAAAAACAAAGAGTCAAGCAAAGGATAATTCAAACTATGTTCGGTATAGTTGGAATCATTTTAGCAATATCTATTGTTAACTTAATAATTGATTTGTTTTAAGAAGGTGATTTATGTTAATAAAAGCTTTAGATTTTCTTAGAACAATTGGTTGGGGAATCATTAGTTTCATTTATGATTTAATAGATACCCTTTTTGAAATATTAAGGGAATTAAATGCTTACAATATTATAGATAGTGTAGCAGGTAATTCTATGTTTTCAAATTTTCATAAAGGAATAATAGCTGTTGCTATTACCCTTTTAGGTTTATTTGTATTATTTAAATTTGTAATGAAAATTATAGAACCCGAAGAAGGTCCTTCCACACAACAATTAGTTACAGAAATAATAAAGTCTACTTTATTTGTATTATTATCTGTATTTTTGTTTGCAGAAGTATCGACTTTTTCAATAAAACTTAGTGGATTCACTTCTAATATATTTAATAGCAACAATATGACAATATCAGATAGCATGTTGACTATGTATGTTGATTATACTGAGCAATATAAAGTTAGTGATGAGTTTCTTGCTGAAGATTATTCCAGTTTCATTCAAAACGATAGTTTTACAAATGGCAAAATTTATAATGATAAATTTATTACGAATGAAAGATGGATATTATCAGATGAAAAAGATTATAAATATAGTATAAATTGGATTATGTCAATTTTAATTGGAGGATTCTTTTTATATGCCCTATTCTTTAGTGGAATGATGCTTGCACGAAGACAAATTGAATTTTTATTTCTATTTGTTATTAGTCCAGTAGTTTTTGCAACTTCAGTGGGTAATAAACAAAGACGAAGTGCAGTAATTGAACAATTAGTGTCTTTAATGCTTCAAGGAGCAGTAGTTATGTTAATAATAAATTTGACAGCAATAGTGGCGAATGCTATTGATTCAACAACATTTTTTGCTAATAATGATTTTAAAGAAATAGTTATTAAATCATTAATGTATATTGGAGCAGGAACATTTTTATTAACAGGATCACAAGTTGTTAATAGATTTATTGGTGGTAATGTATCGGCAAATTCTGGTAGAGAACAATTAATGAGTTTGATGGGATTTGGTCATGCTTTAAATACAGCAACATCCGTTGCTACCGGTAGTGGTTTTGGAGCAAGTATGTTTGGTGTCGGTATTGCCTCAGGTGTAATTGGTCGAGTTGGAGGAAATGCAGCAGTGAAAAAAATTGGTGGAGCTATTTCAAACTTTGGAGCTAAAATAACTGGTAAAGCAAATAATCCTAAAAGTGCTTTAGGCAGAATAGGTAATTTTATTTCTAATACAGGAAGTAGAATTGGACAAGCCACACCATCTAATATTGGACGCAACTTAAGACATCGAGGGGTAAGTAATGTGAAAGGATCTATTAATACATTAATGCCACAAAGAAATATGTATAGAAATAGATATAGAGAAAGGTGATTAAATGTATATAACAATAAATAGTATAAAGAAAACACTTGGTAAATATATAGAAATGACAGATTTATATATAGGAATACCAATGATAATGACATTTTTGATGTTGTTTGCATTTTCTAATAACAAATTATTTTCCTTAATATTCCTAACTGTTTGTGTCTTTTTAATGATACCAGTTCAATTATCACAAAAAAATAGAATGTATAAAATATTAGGATTGTTTTTTGGTTTTATATTTAAATGTAAAACATATATTTATGAAAGATAAAAAACATCAAATATTGTGCTATAATAGAACTAACAGATAAATAGTAATTTGTTGAAAGGAGAAAAGATTATGAGAAAGACAATTTTAACTATCTTATTTTGTGGGGTGATTATTTTTGGAATAACTGGTTGTGGAAATAAAACCGAATTTGATATAGGCAACAAATCCGATATTCAAATATCTGAACAAGATGTTTCGTTAACCATTAAAGAAGACACATTAAAAAATACAGGTGCTACATTGGTATTAAAAAACTTTAGTGATAAGACACTTAAATATGATGAAGTTTATGAAATAGAAATTGAACAAGACAATGAATGGTATAAAATAAATGTTGAAATCGATTTTAATGATCCACTTTGGGAAGTAGAACAAAACGAATCAAACGAACTTGAATTGAAATGGGAACACGGGTATGGTAAATTAGCAACAGGTACTTATCGAATAATTAAAGAAGTTTATTTTGAAAATGATTCAGAAGAAAAATTTTATGTATCAGCAGAATTTACAATACAATAATAAATTACAATTTGAAAGTGAGTAGATACTATGAAATATATAGCATTATTAAGAGGAATAAACATAAGTGGAAAAAATAAAATCTCAATGAATGAATTAAAAATTGAACTAGAAAATAATAATTATCAAAATGTTATTACTTATCTTAATAGTGGTAATATTATTTTTGAAAGTAATATTAATAGTAAAGAATCTATAATGAAAGATATTTATAGAATTGTAAAATGTAAATTTAATTTAGAGATACCTGTTTTTATAATAACTGAATTTGAACTAGAAGATATATTAAATAATACTCCTGATTGGTGGGGAACAAACAATAAAGAAATATATGACAATTTAATCTTTATAATACCACCTACAAAATATGAAGAAGTATATAATACTATCGGAGAGCCAAAAGATAATATAGAAAAAATTGAGGAATATAATAATTCAATATTTTGGTCTTATAATTTAAATAATTATAGGAAATCAAATTGGTGGGTTAAGACTGCAAGTACAGATATAAAAAATAAAATCACAATAAGAACAGCTAATACTATGAAAAAAGTATTAGAATTATGTAAAAAATAAATTATAATTTGTAATTTTATTTTCATAATTAATCGCTTGTTTTATTAAATTTATACCAAAAAGTAAGTATCTAACAAAAAAGTGCATACTTACTTTTTATTTTTCTATATCATATAATTAAATTGTCAAAGGAAGTGCACAAGTCTTTGAATTAAATATTTGGAGGTATGAAATGGAAAATAAAAAAATAAATTTAGATAAAGGTTATATATTAATTTATGATTTTGGTAATGTAAAAGTTCATAATTATAATACTGCCGATTATATTGATGACCAAGTCATTATATTAGAAAAAAATAAAAAAGTTGTGGTTATTGAATCACCTGCATTTTATGATAATAATGTTGAATTAGAAAATTATATTAAATCATTAAATGTAGAAGTAGATGGAGTACTACTTTCATATCATATGGCTGGAGGAAATTTCTTGAAAGATACAAAGAAGTTTGCTACACATAATGCAGATGAATATGGACACAATGGTGGTGGTAAAGCTCTTATAGATAATTTTACTTCTGCATTTGGAGATGCATTTGATAAAAATATTCATAATGTTACTGACTATATTGATGCTGGTACTATTACACTTGCAGATATAGATATGAATATAATATCTACTAATGATGGGTATGATATTGAAATACCAGAGATTAATTCAATTTATACTCATATGTTAGGAAGTGATTGTCATTCTATTATTGCTGGTGTAGATCATGCTAACGCTATGATGGATACTTTAAAAGGATATATAAATAAAGATTATAATTTAATTCTAACTTCTCATTATATTCCTGAAGATATTAAAGCTGTTGAAACAAAGATTGCTTATATTGAAACAATAATAAATATTGCAAGTGACTCTAGTAGTGCAGATGAAATGATAGAAAAAGTAAAAACAGAATATCCAAATTATAGTGGTGTAAATTATTTAGAAATGACTGCTGGTTTCTTCTTTACAAAATAAAAGTGATTAATTTCACTTTTTTTAATACTTACCAAAAAGTACGTACTTCCTAAAAGTGCCATATTAATATATAATAAATATAGGAAGTGATTTATTATGGCAAAAGTTTATACAAATTGTCCTGTTGAATACACTGCATCTATTATTTCAAATAAATGGAAAGTTCTTATCTTAAGAGATTTACTTGGGGGAACAAAAAGATATAATGAGTTAAACAGGTCTGTAGTAGGAATATCAGCAAAAGTTCTTACACAAAATTTGAAAGATTTAGAAAGTGATGGAATTATAACAAGAAAAGTATATCCTGTAGTTCCTCCTAAAGTTGAGTATTCACTTACTAAAAAAGGATTAGAACTTAAAAGTATATTAGATATGATGAAAGAATTCGGTTTAAAATATAAGGATGAATAAAAATGAAAGAAAAATTATTAAGGAAAATAATAAAGTGTTTATTAGATGAGCAAAAATATAGTATTGATGTTCCAAATGATTACGAAATTTTAAAAAGACTATATAAATCATTAGTAAATATAAGACAACCAAAAGAAATATCTAATGAAGTTTTAAGAACAGAAGACGAATACTTACAACTAGAGCTATGTGATAAAATAATAACTGATGTTGATAAGCTTGAATATATAGAACCAAATATGATTTTATGGCAAGGAGATATAACTACTTTAAAATGTGATGTAATAGTAAACGCAGGAAATAATGACGGATTGGGATGTTTTAATCCTAACCATATATGCATTGATAATGTAATTCATACAAATGCTGGAATGAGATTAAGATTAGAATGTAATAATATTCTAAATGGAAACAAATTAAATAATGGCGAAATAATAGTTTGCAATGGCTATAATTTACCATGTAAAAAAATAATAACAACTGTTGGTCCACAAGTAATAAACGAAGTAACTGAAGAGGATGAATATGAATTATCAAAATGCTATAAAAATGCTTTAGAATATGCAATAAAAAACAATTATAAGTCAATTGCATTTCCATCTATTTCTACAGGGTTGTTTTCTTTTCCTATAAATAAAGCTAAAGTAATAGCGTATAACTCTGTAAGAGAAATACTAAATAAATACAATTCAGACATTAAAGTTATTTTTAATGTTTATAGTGAGAGTGATTATAATGAATATAAAAAACTATTTGAAAGCAAAAGAGATAATTAATTATGCTGATGCAATACTTATTGGAGCTGGAGCAGGTTTATCTTCTTCTGCTGGAATTGACTATTCAAAGGAAACCTTTAAAAAGAACTTTCCTGAACTAGTAAAAACCTATGGAATGACAGATATGTATACATCAAGTTTTTATGATTTTAAAACTGAAGAAGAAAGATGGAGTTATTGGGCAAAACATATTAACTATTCTTTTATTGAACCAAAACCATTAGATGCATATAAAGAGTTATTAGAAATTGTTAAAGATAAAGATTATTTTGTTATAACTACAAATGTGGATGGTCAATTTTTGAAATCAGGTTTTAACCAAAACAAAGTATTTGAAGTACAAGGTAGCTATGGAAAAATGCAATGTTCAGTTGGATGTCATAACAAGCTTTACGATAATACAGAGTTAGTAAAAAGAATGTTAATGTCTAAAGATAATTTAAAGGTGGATAGTAATTTAGTTCCTTTTTGTCCAGTATGTGGAAAAAGTATGGAAATAAATATAAGAAAAGATGCATTCTTTGTTGAAGATGAAAACTGGAATAATTTAAATGACTTATATGAAAAGTTTATAAATAACAATATTAATAAAAAACTAGTTTTAATAGAATTAGGGGTTGGATATAATACTCCTTCAATTATTAGATTCCCTTTCGAACAATTAGCATATAAATATGATAATATTACATTAATAAGAGTAAACGACAAATATACTGATATTGCTTTTGAACTTAAAAACCAAGCAATTGTTATAAAGGATGATTGCAAGATTGCTATTCATAATATATTAAATTAATAATTTAAATTTAGGGAGGTAACTATATGATATTAAATGTTAGTGGAAGAACTGATATAGTTGCGTTTTATACTGAATGGTTTATGAATAGATATAGAGCTGGATTTGTTGATGTTAGAAATCCTTTTAATCCCAAAATGGTTAGCAGAATAAACTTTGAAAATGTTGATGCAATTATGTTTTGCACCAAAAATCCGAAACCTATATTAAAATATTTAAAAGAAATAAATAAACCAATCTTATTTCATGTCACTTTAACACCTTATAATAAAGATATAGAGCCAAATCTACCACCAAAAAGCGAAATAATAAAATCTATAAAAGAATTATCTGATATAGTTGGAATAGATAATTTATATATAAGATATGATCCAATATTTTTAAGTGAAAAGTATAATATTGAATATCATAAAAAAATGTTTGATAGAATGTGTTCTTTATTAAATGGATATGTAAAAAATATAATTGTATCCTTTATAGATAATTATAAAAATGTTAGAAAAAATGAAAAAGTAATAGGATTCAGAGAATTTACTGAAAATGATTATAAAGAAATAGGAGTTAATTTTAGTAATAGTGCAAATAAATATGGAATGACTGTACAAACTTGCTTTGAAGATAGAAACTTATCTGAATACGGATTTAAAGTAGGAGAATGCATTTCACATGAATTAGCTTATAAACTTACTGGGAAAACATTTAAAAATTGGACAGCTAGAAAAGAACAAAAATGTAATTGCGTACAAATGGTAGATATAGGTGTTTATAATTCATGCAAACATTTTTGTAAATATTGTTATGCAAACTTCGATGAAAAACAGGTTAACAATAATTTTATAAAGCATAATGTTAATTCATCATTACTTATAGGTGAATTGAAAGATGAAGATATAATAAAAGAAAGAATAAAATGATAAATACAAATTACAATTTAGTAGTATGTTGAATAAATAGTAACTTATAAACTAGATTAACTTAGTAATTAATCCTTATTTAAAAAAGAGAAAAAAATTGATATTTTTTCTCTTTTTATGTCTTTATACTACCATAAAATGGCAAAAAATTCAAGACTAGTATTAATTTAGTAAAAGTGATATTAAGTATATGGAGGTGTATTATATGGCTGAGAAAAATATGACAGCATTAGTTAGTTGTTTTGCAAGAGCATATCATTCTAAAAATTTTGATCATAAAATATTTGATGATTATATTGCAGAAAATATTTTATCGAAGGAAGAATATGAGAGCATTAGTAAAAATATGACAGATGGAATTTTATTCTTTAATCCAAATTTTCAAGGAACAAAAGAAGAAGCACTAAAATTTATAGTTAATAATCAATTATCGCCATCGGTATTAGGAAGAAGTGCTTTTGCTGAAAAATCATTAGAAAGAGATATATCGTTAGGTCTTAAACAATATCTTATATTCGCATCAGGTTATGATACTTATGCTTATAGAAACAATGATATAGAAGTATTTGAAATGGATAAAGAAGAAATGATTAATGATAAAATTAGAAGATTAGAAAATGCTGATATTGATTATTCAAAAACAAATTTTATAAGTATCGATTTTATAGATGAAAGTTGGTTAGATAATTTGGTTAATTCTAAATACAATAGAAATTTAAAAACCTTTTGTAGTTTACTTGGAATAAGTTATTATTTAAAACAAGGAGACTTTTATAGAATATTAAATGATATTTCTAGTGTTTTATGTAAAGGTAGTACAATAGTTTTTGATTATCCTATTTTTGAAGAAAGTGCCAAAGAAAAAATAAATCAACAATTAGCCAAAGGAGCTAATGAAGAAATGAAATCAAAGTATTCATTACAAGAGTTAGAACAAAAATTGCAAGAATTTGATTTACTAATTTATGAAAATTTAACTGATAAAGATATGACCGAACAATACTTTAAAGAGTATAATTTGAACAATAAAGATTATCAAATGAAAGCTCCTAGTGGAGTTAATTATTGTTTAGCAGTTAAAAAATAATTATAAATTACAATTTACAAAAATAAGAAATAACAGCAAAATGTAAATTACAATTTACAAAACAACCAAAATATTATTGGTTATAATAAAAAAATTATTTTATCGATTGATATATATGTATCAGTCGTTTTTTTATGAAAGGAAAGGTGATATATATAGGATTATTCCTAAAGAAAGATCAAAATGAAATAGATAATAAAAATTTAATAAAAGCAAAAAAGATAAAAGAAAAAACAAAGTCAAAATATTTGAATTCAAAGCAAATGAAAAGAAGAATTAAAAATTCAAAATTATTTTCAAATGTAAAAACAGTTAGTGATGATGGTCTTATTGAATTAAAAAATTCTGGATTTGCATCTTTAATAGAAATCAAAGCTGTCGATTTATCGCTATCTAGTAATCAAGAAAAAACTAATTTTTTCCACAATTTAAAATTCTTATATCAAATTAAAAATTTGAATTTAAAATGCTATAAATTGGATGAGAAAATTAATTTAAATAACAATAAACTTAATTTGTCAAAATTAATTGATAAATTTAAAAATCATGTTAGTAAACTTTTACTTTTAGAAGAAAGTAAAAATTTAATTGAAGAATTAGAAGAAAATAATTTTACTGTATCTAGTATTTATTATTTAGTTGTAATAGCTAAAGATTTAAATATACTAGAAAGACAGATAGATGAAATAGAAGATATTCTCTCTAATTTACAACCAAAAATTAATTTAGAAATAATTAATAATAGATTAGAAGTATATAAGTTTTTATCAAATTTATATTTAGCTAATAATCCTTTAGATTTATTAATGTGGGCTAATTTACCAGAACTTATAGTTCCACTCAATTTAAAAGAAAGAACTAATATGTTAAAAATTGAAGATAAAGAAGTACAGTTAGTAACTATTAAAAACATTCCCCCGTTTGTTGATGAACTATTTTTTGAAGAAATATTTAATTATCCGAATGTTAGAGCATGTTTAAATATAAAAGATGCTATAGATCAAAGTGAATTGATAAGATGGGTTAATTCACAATATCAGTTTTTATTGTCAGATAGAAATACTACAAAAAAATTAAGTGATGCTACTGAGTTAGATACACAAAAAGAAAATTTTCAAATATTAATGAATGATATAAAAAATGGTGATGAAAAAATTAAAGAAGTTTCTCTTATTTTAGTAGTAATAGGAAATAAAAAAGAAAGAGAAGAAATAATAAGTGATTTAAAACGAATTGTGGAAAGATATCAAATAAAGTTGGATATACCTAGACTTAGACAATTAGAAACATTTCAAAGTTATGATATAACTACATTGTCTTTAAAAGATTATTCAATTTATTTACCAACATTAACATTAAGTGCAGGATTCCCATTTACAAAGACATATTTTAATGATTCCTCAGGTTATATGTTAGGGGTAGATATTCATACTTCTTTACCAATCTTTTTTGATCCTTTTATTATAAATAATAGAAGGACATCACATAATATAGCGATTATTTCTTCTACTGGTGGTGGAAAAAGTTTTACTATGAAGAAAATGATTGTTAATGAATTTGCTCGAGGAACTAAACTATTTATTTTTGATGCAGAAAACGAATATGAAAAATTAGTTAAAGCTAACAATGGCGAATATATAGATTTATATTCAAAAAAAGGAGGAATGATTAATCCCCTACAAATTAGATATATTCCTAGTGATGAAGAACAAGAATCAAAAGAAACAGATTGCCCTCTTGCTAAGCATTTGGGTTTTTTAGAAGCTTTTTTTAAAAGTGCTTTTGATGATATACAAGAAAAAGAAATGGTTATGCTCTTAGCGATTGTAGAATCTCTTTATAATAAGAAAGGTATATATAAAAATACTTCTATAAATACATTAGAAACTTTGACTTCAAATGATTATCCAATATTTAGTGATTTATATGATTATTTACCAGAATATAAAAAACAAATAACTAGTTTAGAAAAAATAAAAATAATAGATCAATTAGAAGTTTTGTTATCAAGATTTTTAACTGGAACAGATTCATATTTATTTAACTCATACACTTCTATTGATTTAAATAATGACTTAATAGCATTTAATTTACAAGAGTTGCTATATAGTGGAAATCAAAGAATAATTAATACACAAATTCTAAATTTATTAACATATTTAAATAATGGAATTGTAGCAAATAAAATTATTAATGAAAAAAGATCTTCGAATGATAAAAAACATGTAAGTATTATAGTTGATGAATTTCATTTATATATAGATGAAAATAATAATGAAGTAATCAAGAATTTTGGTCAGCTTGCTAGAAGATGTAGAAAGTATAATACTAATATAGTTTTAAGCAGTCAGTGTATTTCCGACTTTTTAGGGAATGCATCTGTTCTAAGACATGCTTCTGCGATTTTCAATAATTGTCAATATACAATGATCGGAATGTTAAAAGAAGATGACTTGAAAGCATATCTTGAATTATTTAAAAACAATCCATTAACAGATACACAAAAAGCATTTTTGTTAGGTGCTAAAAGAGGAGAGTTTTTACTTAATGTAGATAATAAAACTAGACTTAGAATCTGGATAAGAGCTACTGAAACAGAAAGAAAAATGATGGGCGAAGAATCGTGAAAAAAAAGATTATAAAAATTATTTTTTCTAGTAGTATAGGCATTGTATTTATAGGACTAATTATAATAGTCCCTATTTTAATGCTTTTAGATTTTTTTGGAGCTAATGTTACTGATGGCTATGTAGAGAATAATGAACAATATGCTGATATGTATCTTGAAGTTGTTAAAAAAAATATATTAGCTGGAAACGGATATGTTTCATTAGACAGAATATTATATTTTTATTTAGAAAATGATCGGCTTACATTTGAGCAAATATATACAGACAATTTAGATGATGAACTAAAACAAGTTAAGCCAATTTCAGAAGTTTGTACTTTAAATAGATATAAAATATATTCTGTGTGTGATTCCGAAGAAATAGAAACTTCAGGTCAAATAAATGAAATACAAAACAAACCATTCAGTTTGCCAATGGATATAGACAAAATGAGTATAACAAGTTTTTTTATGCAAGAAAGAATAGTTTACGGTACTTATAATATTCACGAAGCATGGGATTTTGCTGCTCCCAGTGAAACACCGTTATATTCTGTATGTGATGGAAAAGTTGATACGGTGTATTTTCCCTACTCAGAAAATATCATAGATAAAGATGGAGGAGCTGGAAATTATATTGTTATAAATTGTGAACTAGATGATATCACTTATAAAGTTTTATACGGACATTTATATCCTAATTCTTCGTCTTTAAAAAAAGATGATATTGTTACTTCTGGGCAACAGATAGCAACAGTTGGAACTACTGGATATTCAACTGGAAATCATTTGCATTTTCAGGTAACTAAGGATGGAAAATATATAGATGGTCTAAGTTTAATTGATTTTTCTACCATACCTAGCAATCCAATATATAAACCAAATTTACCAGATTTTGGTCTAAATAATGGCTATGAAATTCCTTTTAATTAAAGGGATAAATTATTATATATGGTCTAAATATACAAGAATTATGGTTGATTTTGCAAGTGCAAAATGTGAAATGATATCACTGTCTTTCTTTTATTTATAAAAGAAATTAAGACAGATGATATTATTCCCTTTATCCTGCTTTAATAAATAATATATTTTTAGAAATATTTAGACCAAAAAGGAGGAAAAAATGACACATTTTTTATTAAGATTAAGAAAAGAATTATATGAAAAGGTTAAGTTGTTTGCAAGACAAGAAAACCTTAGTATTAATAAAATGATAATAAAACTTATTGAAATAGGAATTATTAAATATTTGAAAGGAGGAATGGATTTCTATGAAGATGACATTAAATAAATTAATAGCGAATGATATTATAAATTACGGAATGAGTCAAACTAGTGGATTTAGTTATTTAGTTTTCTTAGATAGTTATTTAGATGATTTTGATATAGATTCTAAGAATTATATTTTAAATAATTTAGATGCGATTTGTGAAGATATTGCCTCAAATGAAAATATAGCATATTTTGAATTTGATAAAGAATCAAAAGAATTTGATATGGTATTTTATTGGGGAAATTTAATGAATGAAACAGAAAGATATGTTTATGATATAGCAAAAGATAAAAAGTTAGAAGATTATTTTGATTTAGAGGGAGTTAAGAAAATTGCAGGAGAAATATTAGATGATGATCAAACAAAAAATTTAGTTATTGAAAAAATTAACAACAGTAGAATTTTGGAGAGAGATTTATGAAATTGAGATATTATACTGATAACGAAATAGCTGAATTAAAGCAAAATATGTTTATAAATAAAATACATTATAAAAGAGTTATAGAATATGATATTGTTTTTAAATTGTGGTGTATTATGATGCGATTAGAATTTCCAGAATTAACTGGTAAAGATATTTTCAATCGTGCTAGTATAAATACAAATATATTACATGACAATTTGCCTTATAGAAGAATCGCCGAATGGTTAAAAAATTATAGAAAGTTTGGAATAAATTATTTTTTGCCAGAATTGGAACCTTACCACTCTTTAGAAAAACAAAAAACTGAAGATAAAATTGATCCGGTTAAATTACAAATACTAAATTATGTATTAAAAGAATTAAAGAAATTAGAAAAGGATGAGATAAAGTGGTAGAACATTATAATTATCAATATGATATATATGTTAAATTGGAATGTGAACATTGTGATAATACATTTGTAAGACATGATGTTTTAAAAACGACTTATAGTGAAACAAAAGATTCATTAATGGATATGTATGAGAATGCTTATGAAGGTGAATTAAATGAAGAAATGCCACATTGTAATAAATGTAATAATTTTATGTTTGAAACGGAAATTGTTAAACTAAAAGAAAAAATTTTAAATCCTAAAAAAGAGGTTGCAAATGAAATTGAGTAGACATATAACAATTTCAGAAGAATTACACGATAAGGTAATGACATATAAAAAAGAAAATCATACTTCTTATTCAGAAGAAATTACAAATATGATTGAAGAAGCTATTTCTAATAGAGTCAAACAAGAGCAGTTAAATGAAATGAATAAAGATATAATTTATATATTAAAGAAAGTGAATTTAATTTATGAATTGTGTAAACAAGTATATTCAGATTTAAATATAGTGAATATTACTGATCCAAAACAAAGCTATTCTGTTAATGAATTTATAAGAAAGGTAAAAATTTCAAGATTAGATGATTAGTCCTAAAGTAATATTTAATTGTAAATTCACACATGCATTTAATAGAAGAGAAGCAAATTACACACAAAGTCAGATTGAAGGATTAAAAAAGAAAATTGCTCGAAAATTTGATTATTTTTCTAACGAAGAAAAAAGAGTTATAAACATGTTTGAATATTATACTGGGAATTTAACTAAAGAAGATAGAATGAATCTTGTAATAGAAGATGGTAGTTATGCAACTAAAGAAGAAATAGAAAAAAGGAAACTTAAATTCATAAAATATGCCGAAAAATCAAATTTATGGCAAGGTGTAATTAGTTTTAATAATGATTATCTAACACAGAATATTACATTAAAAGATTTAGAGCAAGAGATGATTAAAAATGTTCTGCCAAGCTTTTTTAAAAAAATGGGATTTAAAGACAAAAAAAATATGGCTTATAATTTATCTATTCATGCCGATACTGATAACTTACATATTCATTTCAGTTTTATTGAAAAGAAACCAAATTACATTTATTCTAATAAGAAAGTAAACTATCGAAGAAAAGGCGAATTAACGAAAAATGAGATCGATTTTATGAAGAATGAAGTTGTCTTAGCCGTTGAAAGAAAAAACTATTTATCACCAATGATTACAATCACCAATAAAGAAATAGATAATTTAAAAAAATATTTTAATCCTAAAGAAAAGAATTTTATTCTTTATAATAAGGATGATTTAATGCTAGAAGAAAATATTTTGAGATTAGGAAAAATGTTATATGATGAAAGAAAAAATCGTCATAAGAAAATAAAATTTAATTCAATAAGAAACAGTGAAATAAGGCGGTTAACTAAAGAAATAAAGAATTATCTATTTATTTCAAAAGATGAGTTTTATGATGACTACAACAATTTTAAAAGTTGTGTTAATACTATAAATAATTATTTATATAAAGTTAATATAGATAATAATGTTTCAAATATAATTGTTAACAGCAAACTAACTGATAGTAAGCAAGAATACCTAGATAATTATATTTTAAATGCAATTGTTAATCATGCAGACTATTTTTATAATACTAAATCAAAAAAATATAAAACTTTTAATGAAGATGATTTATTAAGAGAAATAATATTAAAAGAATTTAAAAAAGATAAATATCAAACTAGATATAATATTTTAGAAAATTATTTATCAAGTAATGTATTATCTAATAAATATAAAAACAAACATAGGATTATAAATGCTATTAAATCGATAAACAGTGAAATGGAAGAAGCAAACAAAGAGTTCAGTAAATTATTTCAATCAAGTGATTATCAAAAAGAAAGGAGTTGGTGAAATGCCAAATTGGACTTATAATAAAATTAAATGTAAAAAAGAATTAGGGGATAAAATATTAGATAAAAAAGATGGGGATTATGTATTAGATTTTAACAAACTTATACCAATGCCAGAATCACTAAAAATACCTGCTGGTTCAATTGAAGATAAAGCTATTGCAAGTTATTATTTTTCATTGGATAAGGAAGGCAAGCGAGATATGGAAGATAAACTAAGTAATGCTAAACTTTCTTTTGGTGGTGATTATTGGCGAAAATACGAGAGTGATATTTTGCAATATAAAGTAAATCCAGAAAAATTAATTGAAGAAGAAAAGTCATTTGATGGTACGGTTTACGATTGTGAAGAAAAGTTTGCAAGTTTGTCGGAATTAGGAAAAAGATATTTTGATAATATTGTAAATTATGGTCATGCACAATGGTATAATTGGTGTACAGAAATATGGGGAACAAAATGGAATGTGGAGTCTGATATAGAAGTAGATTATAATGTTGAAGATGAAGAATATACTATTGAATTTAATACTGCTTGGTCTCTTCCCTACGGAATTGTTGAAAAATATAGTCAGTTATGTACAGATGACGAATTTAATTGGGAGTATGAAGACGAAGATTCAGACGGATATCACATTTTATCAAAAAACAGCGGAAAAATATTAGATCACATTGTTGCTGAAGATGAAATAGAAAATGAAATGAGTGAGATGTAGCAATGAGTAAGATTTATGTAAATTGTGGTGGCAGTTTAGATGTATATAATTCTAAACAAGAAGCATTGGATTTTTTTGAAGAATGTATTTTGATGAGTGAGGGTTCGGAAAGAGAAAGATATACAGTAATATATTTTTCGATAAAAGGTAATTTAAATAGTAATAAAAGATGTTTTACAGATGGAACAGATCATATTTATACTAGTAATATAGATCCAGATAATATAGATTCTCAAGATGAAAAATTATTGAAATGTAATTATGAAATCGATAAAAATAAATTATTACGATTAAAGTTTATGAATAATTCTGATGGTCCATTTATTACGGCACAGCGTAAAAAAGATTCTGATGGTCCATTTATTACGACACAGCGTAAAAAAGATTCTGATATCACATTATAGTTTTCTTCGATAAAAAATAAAAGACATATTAAAAAAATCCGGTTTTGGAGCAAAAAGTCCGGTTATAAGTGGAATTGTTTGTTAATAAGATGTGGTATTAGAAATAAATTGTGCTACACATAGTGATACAGAAAGTGATACACAATAAAAAACCAAAAATATGAAAGATAATGCAAAAAAGTATACAAAATATAAAAAGTTTGCAATGAAATGCAAACTTTTTTGAATGTGAAATAAAGAGAAATTTTTAATAAATCAGTGATTAATACTGATTTTTATTTTTAGAAAAAAAGGAAAGGAGTGGTTTTTATACACATTTTAGGAAAAATATTAAAAGAAAAAAGATTAAAAATGAAATTAACTTTAGAAGAACTATCAGAAATAACAAAAATATCTATTACTGAATTAAGTAATTTAGAAAATGGTAATATCAAAGAACCAAGTTGTGTTTTTCTGTTTAGACTAAGTAAAGTTTTAAAGCTAAATTATGAAGAGTTATTAAAATATAGATATGAATCTTATTATAGAATAAAGGAATTATTAAATGCTTAATAAAATCTATAATGAAGATTGTCTTATCGGAATTAAAAAAATTCCAGACAATTTTGTAGATTTAGTAATTATAGATCCACCTTATAAGATATTGAATCATAATGCTGGTGGATATAGTGATTTATCACATACGATTCAAAAATATAATGATGAACTGTATAATTCTAATTTGACCAATGGATACGATAAAAATATATTATATGAATTATTAAGAGTAATGAAAAGAATAAATATTTATATTTTTTGTAATTGTGAGCAGATTCCCTTTTATATCGATTTTTTTGTTAACAATCAAAAATGCAAAATGGATATTTTGATATGGAATAAAACTAATGCTATGCCACTATTTAATAATAAATATTTAACAGATAAAGAATATTGTTTATATTTTAGAAAAGGTGGATATTGTAATCCATCAAATTATGAAGATGCTAAGACAGTTTTTTATTATCCGATCAATATAAAAGATAAGCGAAAATGGAATCATCCAACAATTAAGCCAGAAGAATTAATAAGGAAAATTATAAGAAATAGTTCTAAAATAGACGATGTTATTTTAGACTGTTTTATTGGTTCGGGAACAACTGCTGTTGGATGTATAAAAGAACATCGAAACTATATTGGTTTTGAAATAAATAAAATTTTTTTTGAAACCTGTATGAGAAGGATTGGTGAGATTTATGAAGAAACAAAAAGTTAGTAAATGGAAACTATTTTGGGGACATAGATTTTGGATTTATAAAAATAATAAAGAAATAATGGAAATACTTATATATAAACATAAAATATATATTTTAAATTAAGGAGGGATGCTAATGTTTATAGAAAAAGAAATATGGAATAAATTGAAAAAAGATATTGGTGGATTATATTGGGATAATGATAGGATGAGTAAAGATGGGCATTATTTTTTGAAACAAATAGATTTAGATATTAAAAATATTGAAAAAAATAGTGTTAAAGAAGTTTATGTTATTACTAATAATGCAATTGTAAATGACGAAGTTATTTATTCTGTTGCTGGTGTTACAAGTTCTTATGAAAATGCTAAAGAACTATTTCAAAAGGAAATTGAAAAATTAAAAGAGGAAATAGATTATGAATATTTAGATGCAGTTCCTTATGATAATGAAAACAATTTCGATGGTCAAGTTTGGATATATGATCAGAATGAAGAATCATATTTGTTGTATCAAAATGGTGAATATAATTCTAATAATTTCAATATTACTATTGAAAAATTTGAAATTGATCAATATTTAAGTCTTCAAAAAGAAGATAAGGAGATTTCATAAATGGGACAATACTATAGATTTATGAATATTACAAAAAAACAAATATGTGATAGTAATAAAAGCTTATTGAAATTAACTGAACATTCTTATCTTGGTAATACACATTGTCAAGATATATTAAATTTATTAAATAATGAATGGAAAGGTGACATAGTACTGCATGTTGGAGATTATGCAGAACCTAATGATGGAACTACTACATCAAAATTAATTTCAAAAATAATTAAAGACAACGATTTGAAATGTTCGGTATATCAATGGGCTGAAAATTTTGAGGATATAGTTTCACCAGAAGAAAAGAACATTAGATATGTTTATAATCATACAAAGAAGGAATATATAGATTTATATAAACAACCTACTCAATGGTGCTATGCAGAAGATAAAACAATAGGATTTACTAAATTCAATTCACTTGCAATGCTTATTGCTTGTGGTAATGGTCTAGGTGGCGGTGATTATACACATCAATTTGTTAATAGCGGATCAGTGGGTATCTGGGCTGGTGACAGTTTAGAATCATCGAATAAACTTTTAGATAAATATTCAAAATACAAAGAAAGAGTTTGTTTATTTGATGAAAGATGTAACATTACAAAAAATATGTTTTTAACCAACAAAAAAATAAAATCTTTAATAACAACGGCAGCAATGACTATGTTAAAAAACAGAATTGATGATATCGAAAAAAATGAACCTGATGAATTACAAAACTATCATCTCGATGATTATGGTTTATTAGATTTTGAAAAAAAATCGACTGAGGATTATTTAAAACAAAGAATAAACTTTAGTAAAGGTAATAAAGAAAAGGGAGATATATGTCTATAGAGCTAATTATTATATTAGCTCTACTATTATTGTTTATTATTGGCTTTATATTTATCGAACCGCTTGTTTCAAAACATAAAATTAAAAATAAAAATGAATATGGTTCTGCTAGATTTTCGACTATACAAGAAATTAAAAACAATTTTAAAAAAGAAAAGATTTCATGCATAAAAGAAGCTGGAGTACCTATATGGTTTAGTAAAGATTTAAGTTATGTTTGGTTCGATAAAGAAACACCACACTATGTTTATTTAGGTTCAACGGGAAGTGGTAAGTCAGTAACGGCAGTAATACCAGAATGCAGTTTTATTGCTACTGCAAAAATTAAAAGAAGTGTTTTTATTACTGATCCTAAAGGTGAGATTTTTAATACAACATCAAAAATGTTTAAAGATAATAATTATAATGTATTAACTTTAGATTTTAGGCATCCAGAATTATCAAATCATTTTAATATTTTAGAACCTATAATAAAGGAGTATGAAAAATATGTTGAATACGAAAAGAAAAGTAAGGAGTCAACAGGTGATAATGAGAAAGTAGAGTTTAACAACAAAGCAATGAGTTCATTTGCTGAAACGAATAGATTGATAACATCTTTATCAACAATAATAATGCAAGAAAAATCTCAACAAAAGGACCCTTTTTGGAATAACAGTGCAAAAAACTTATTAGAAGGACTAATAGGTTTTTTCTTAGAAGAGTATAAATCAGGAAATATTTCAAGAAATAAAATTACCATGACTAGCATTCGTAAATTTCAAAATAGTTCAATGCAAGAAAAAAATTTTAATAAGTTTAAATTATATATAGAAAGAAAAGATTATGGTACTAAAAGTAAAGATTCATTGACATCTATTTTAAGTGCTAGCGAAAACACCTATAAAAGTATCACAGCAGTATTTGGCGAGAAAATGGCATTGTTTGATGACATTAATGTCGCTAATGTTACTTCTAATACAGATTTTGATTTTGATTTATTGGGTAAAGAACCCACAGCTTTATTTGTAATTGTACCAGATGAAGATAAGACTTATTTCACTTTGGTAACAATTGTTGTTGGCTTATTATACCGAGAATTAGTAAAATTAGCTAATTTGCAAAATAATAAGAAACTTCCAGTTCAAATAGATTGGATTTTGGACGAATTTGCAAACTGTCCTCCACTTTCAGATATTGAAGCTATTGTTTCAGTAGCAAGAAGTCGAGGAATGCGATTTCATTTTTTCATTCAGTCTTTTGCACAATTAGATAATGTTTATGGAAAAGATGTATCTCAAATAATTTTAGATAACTGTGGGTTAATATACTTAAAAACAAATACTCAAGATACTGCAGAGGCAATAAGTAAAAGATTAGGAAAACAGACAATTGAATCTAACTCTATAAGTCAATCAATGAGTATAATGGACTATAAAGGTAATAAGTCCACATCTTTAATTGCTAGAGATTTATTAACACCAGATGAAGTAAAACAGTTGCATTATAAAACAATAATCTTCCCTATTATTGGATATCCGATTTTTAGAGATACTATTTTATATAATAAGTTTAGTTGCTATAAAAGTGGTGAAATTGATCGAAATATCAATTCATTAAAACAATTAGATTCTACATATTTTACTGTTGAACAAATAAAAAGTAATTTAGGTAATAGATTTAGAAAAGTCGAAGATAATGATATTGATAAAGATGCTAAAGATTTTTATAAAGAGCAAAAAGATTATGAAGAAGAAACTTTAATAAAAGCAATAGAGCAAATTCAACACATATTAAAGCAAAAAGAGTTGAATTTTGAATACAAAACTATAAACAACAAAACATATTCTGTAGTCACTTTAGATAATAAATTAACTGCAATTAACCAAAGTCTAATAAAGGGACAGATTGATAATAATATTTATCATGTTGAAATTGATAGTAATAAAGATGGAAAACAAGTAATTGAAATTCATTTAAAAAATATCTTAGATAGAGAGTTAGAATCTCCGAAAGGAAGAAACTAATATGTATTATTACGATATAAAACACATATTTTTTAATGGGGATATAAATGTCTAAGTTAAAAAAAGATTTAAATATAACAGAAATATCTGAAAGTAAAAAAAACTTTGCAGATATTATTGTTGAATACATTATTAAGCAGTTAGAAATTCAAAAACAAAAAGAAAGTGAGCTAAATTCTAAATAATGATTTGTGTTTTAAAAAAATTCATGTTATCATCGACATGTCTTAGAAAGGAATTTAGCAAATAAGCAAAAAGGAAGGAGGAAAATTTGTATAACAGTTTGTTAGATTCGCCTGCTAATTATAATGCAGGAATATATATAAGATTATCTCAAGAGGATAAAAACAAGAAATATGAATCTGATAGTGAAAGTGTAATGAATCAGCGACAAATATTATTAAATTATATAAATTCAAATGGATTTAAATATGTTGCTGAATATGTTGATGACGGTTATTCTGGAACTAATTTTGATAGACCGGGATTTAAAAAAATGATAGAAGATATAAATGATAAGAAAATTAATCTTGTAATAGTAAAAGATTTATCAAGATTAGGAAGAGATCATGTAAATACTGGTTATTATATGGAAAGATTTTTCCCAGAAAATAGAGTTAGGTTCATATCAATTATGGAATCATACGATAGTGCTAGAAATCAAGCTAGTAATGATTCTTCTACTTTTATAGTTGCTTGTAATGATTATTATAGTAAGCAAAATTCAAATAAAATTAGAGATGTTTTACATTCAAAAAAATCTAATGGTAAATTTATAGGAAGTTTACCTAGTTATGGATACATGAGAGATCCAGAAGATAAAGGACATTTAATCCCGAATCCAGAAACAGCACCAACTGTTAAAAAAATATTTCAATGGTATGTTGATGGTGTAGGAATATCTGAAATCGTAACTAGATTAAATGACGCAAATGTTCCAACTCCTAGTGGGTATAAAGATACGAAACTTTCTATTAGATTACAAAATAAAGATGAATGGACAATATCTTCTGTAAGAAAGATTCTCAAAAATAGAATTTATACAGGTGATATGGTTCAAAATGTACAAACAAAAATTAATTATAAAACTAAGAAGAAAATTACACTTGATAAATCATTATGGATAATTGTTGAGGATACTCATGAAGCATTGGTTGATAAAGAAACATTTCAATCTGTTCAAGATAAACCACCGAAAATCACTCGCACAAAAACACCCAGAGAAAAGAGATTGTTTGAAAACTTAATTTTTTGCAAAGAGTGTGGAAACTTTTTAACGGTTGCTTATCGAAGAAATCATGATTATTGGTCAGTTAATTGTAATAGATATGCACGAGATCCTAAAAGGCGAAGATGTGAACCTCATTTTTTTCCGTATAATTACTTAGAGGAACAACTATTAAAGCAAGTTACTAAAACATTAAAACAATATATAAAAGAACTTGATATAGAATATGTTAATAATAAAGTTGGGAGTTTAATTAATACTAGGAATAATGTTGAACTTGATTATCAAGAACTATGCAGAGAAAAAGAAAGACTTACAAGAAGATTGAAGCAAGTATACGATGATAAATTAGATGGTTTGCTAACTTCTGATTCTTATAAATTAATGTCTGCTCCTATTGAGAAAAATCTTTCAAAAATAAAAAAGGAAATTACAAAAATAGAAAATAGTAAAAATCAAATAAAATCACAAAAAAATAAAATACCAGATTATACTGATAAAATTAGAGAATTATTAAATACAAATAATATTAGTAGAGATTTACTATTTGCAATTATAGATAAGATAGAAATTGATCAATATAGAAATGTTGAAATTAAATACAAATTTAATTTGATAAAAAAAGATGTATTTAAATATAAAGATCCAGAGGGTCCAAGAAACCCTTATGGTTCAAGGGGAAAATAACTAAAAAAAATATTTTTTTTTGCTCAATTTAATCACCACCTAGAAATGCACGGGGTGGCACGGGTGCTGAAACTATTTATGCTCTTCGTAATTCCGACACTCTTGCAGCTTCCATACTAGAATCCATTGGCAATACAGGTCAGCCTATAAGAAAATATTATCAACGTCGTCTCCCATCTGATACAAGTAAAGATTATTACTTTATACACCGCAATACAGGAAAAACTGAACCTGTTGTTATAGAATATGGATTTATAGATGACACTGCATCTAATGTAAAAAACCTCACAGATAACTATGAAATATTAGGTGAAGCAGTAGTGAAAGCTGTTGCAAATTATGCTGGTGTTCCATACACACTACCATCTGGTGTTGAACAAACAACCTATACAGTACAAAGAGGAGATACATTATACTCAATAGCTCGCAAGTATAATCTTACTGTAGATGAACTAAAAACACTTAACAATTTAACAAGCAATACCCTATCAATTGGGCAAGTATTGCAAGTCGCACCACCAGTTGAAGTAATCATCCCAGAAGAAACAGTTACAACCTATACAGTACAAAGAGGAGATACATTATACTCGATAGCTCGCAAGTATAATCTTACCGTAGATGAACTAAAAACACTTAACAATTTAACAAGCAATACCCTATCAATTGGGCAAGTATTGCAAGTCGCGCCACCAGTTGAAGTAATCATCCCAGAAGAAACAGTTACAACCTATACAGTGCAAAGAGGAGATTAGTTATTTATGGGGAATAATGAGTAAAAAATATTGATTTATTTTGAAAAAGATATATAATATAAGGCAAGAAAGGAGATTTGTTAATGGAGGAAACTTTTAATGTAGGAAACCCAACAAAAGAAAATATCGATTATGCTTTTAAAAATTTAATTTATTATGTTACAGTTTCAACTCAATTTGATATATACAAAGAGCAAAAAGAAAATTTTGAAAAAGTTTTAGCTGAAACTAAAATAGTTTTATCAACATATGTAAATAAAGGAAACTTGGTATCCATAGATGAAGAAAAATTAGAAAATATAAAATTTGATTTAATAGATTTAGATACTGAGACAAAATCTTTAAAATCTTATTTTGCAGAGTGGTCTTTGTTGTGGTTAGATGCAATTATTTCTTTGAGAATATCAGAAATTAAAATTGGAGGTGTTAATAATGGCAGATAGGGATAAGTATGGAAATTATGTAAATGATGAAGGTGTTACTATAAAAATAACTACTGATAAAAATGGAAACGATCACATTAGTTTTTATGGAGGAGAAGTTGATAAACCACATGATGCAGCACACGTTAATGTAAATTATGATAAAGAGTCGTGGAGTTCTACAACACATGGACCAGATAAAAGTGATACAAGTTCGGGATCTGGTAGTTGTTATTTAACTTCAGCATGTATGAAGTATTTCCAAGAAAAATTTGATGATAATTGTTATGAATTAACAGTATTAAGATGGTTTAGAAATAATTTTGTTTCAAAAGAAGATATTGAACATTATTATGAAGTAGCACCGATAATTGTTGAAACTATTAATAAAGAAGAAAATTCTGGTATAGTTTATGATTATATTTATGATAACATAGTAGATTATTGTGTCAAACAAATTGAACAAGGAAACTATGATGCAGCATATAGCAGATATAAAAATAGTGTTTTAGCATTAGAACAGCAATTTGCAAAACCAGCATTAATAAATAGACTTGTAAAAACTTTAAAATTAAAAACTAATAATTAATAAAAATTAATCATCCTATAAAAATTAATGAAAATTAGAAATTAGGATGATTTTTTGTTTCTTCAATTATTGAAATAATAATATAAAATCATTATTTTCTCTTTTATATCAACCTACTTTAGCAGGATGAATTTTGCAAGTGCAAAATAAGACTTGCACATACCAATTTCTTATGAAATAAGCGATTAATAGGTGCTGTTGTGCAAGCATCTTATCCTGCTGCTTCATAATTTAATAAATTTCAAATCTTTTTAGGATGATAGACGAAATTTTCTATAATTTATGACTTGACTCTTCTTATTTGTGGAGGTACCATGCATCATGCAAAGGAGATGATGTATCTGCAGAATATAATGGAGGTATATGATATTAAGTAATATTATGTGGTATGTTAGAAGCATACTAAATGATATTACTAAAACAAAGTTTATAACCATAGAATTAATTGGAGGTACTAAACTCTATGGTTAAATACAAAGTTAATTTAAAATTTAAAGAAAATGGTAAATCTTTAAATGAAATAATTACTGAAGTATTAAAAATTGAAATACAAAAAAAGATAGACATGACTTGCAATATATTAAAAATAGAGCTACCATCTAATTGTACTCATTATTCCCAAAAAGAAAGGAGTATAAATTAATGGTAGGGAATAATAGTTTTAAAGTAGGAATATATATAAGATTATCAAGAGATGATGGAAACATTGAATCTGATAGTATTGTTAGTCAAAGAAGCTTACTTAATCAATATATCAAAGAGAATAATTATAATTTAATAGATGAATATGTCGATGATGGATTTACTGGAACTAATTTTGAAAGACCATCTTTTAAGAGGATGATTAAAGATATTGAATTAGGAAGAATTAATATGATTATTACTAAAGATATGTCTAGATTAGGTAGAGATTATATAGGTACAGGAGAATTAATTGAAAAGTATTTTCCAAATAATAATGTTAGGTATATTGCTATTAATGATGGAATAGATACATTTATAGATAATACAAGTAATGATATTGCTCCTTTTAAAGCCATAATGAATGATATGTATGCTAAAGATATATCTAAAAAAGTAAAATCAAGTTTACATACTAGAATGAAAGATGGATTATATGTATCAGGAAGATGCCCTTTTGGATACATGAAAGATCCAAATAATAAGAATCATTTAGTAATAAATGAAAAACAAGCAGAAACTGTTAGATTAATATTTGATTTAGCACTTAAAGGTAATACTTATCACTCTATAGCACAATATTTAACTGATAAAAAAATAAAAACTCCAGCATCTTATTATAATTATGTATGGAATACAAAAAGTATTAAAGGTAATACTTTATCTCAAGAAAAAGGAATATGGTTTGATACAACTATAAGATCAATTTTAATAAATCAAATATATGTTGGAGATACAGTGCAAGGGAAAACTAAAAAGATTAATTATAAACTTAAAAAGACAGTAAAAAATAATCCTAAAGACTATATAATAGTAGAAAATACACACGATGCAATAATTGATAGAGATACTTTTAATTATGTACAAACAATCTTACCTAAAAATGTTAAAAGACCAGAGAAGAAAAGATTTTACTTATTAGATGGGCTTTTATATTGTGGTGATTGTAAGCATCGTATAATAATTAGATACCAAAATAAAACCAGAAGAAGTTATACCACGTGTGATTATTATAGAACATACTCTAAATATCATGTTTGTACAACGCATACAAATAATTATGAAATATTGGAAAAGGTTATATTAGAACAAATTGAAGAAGTATGCAAAAAGTATTTAGATAAAAATAAGATAAAAGATTCATTAGGTAATATAACTTTTGAAGATAATATTTTAAAGATTACTAAACAAATAGAAAGTTTAGAACTAACAAATAATAAATTAACCCAAAATTTAGATAAAACTTATATGGATATGCTAAAAGGCATTATTGATGAAGAGCAATACTTAAGAATTAGTGAAAATCTAAAGCAAGAGATAGAAAATAATAAATTAGATATTGATAATTTTCAAAATGAAAAAATAAATGAAAATACAATAGATAATAAAAAAATAGAAAAGTACATCGATGAATTTTTATCATTAGAAAAACCAACTAGAGAATTAATAATAAATTTAGTTGAAAAAATCTACATCTATCAAGATAAGAAGGTAGATATTATATTTACATTTAAAAATGTTACATAAAAAATGTATCCGGAGATACATTATACTCAATAGCTCGTAAGTATAATCTTACCGTAGATGAACTAAAAAGACTCAATAACTTAACAAATAATTTATTATCAATAGGTCAAACCCTCATCGTAACATCTCCTTCCACTGAAGAAAATATTTATGTGGTCCAAAAAGGAGATAACCTTTATGCCATAGCCCGCAAATATAATCTTACCGTAGAAGAGTTAAAAAGACTCAACAACCTAACAAGCAATTTATTATCAATTGGTCAAATTCTCATCATAAAATAAATATAGCCACCATATTTGGTGGTGTTTTTTGGATAAATTAACGTTAATTATTAAAAGAAAATTCAAAATGATATTTGTATCATCAAGTATTCTTGTCATTTTTAAAAACAATATAATTAGTAAGAAATTTGTAGTTATATTTATTTTTTCATCTTATCATTTGTATGATCGTACCTACCTTTATCAATAAATAAAATTATTCTTTTATAGTTATTGGTAATGCATATAGCTAAAAATAAAATGACTTAGTTTTTAAATTAAGTCATTTTATTGAATATTATCTACCTCTAATATCAATGCAATTCTTTACAGACACCACTTAGTGGCCGATAGAAACAATGATTTTTATATCTGCCCGCTAAAGGTTGATCCCACCACGTTGCACTACAACTAACATTAGCTTTAGGGGCATAAAACCACAAGGCATTAGTAGCTGGATAATAGTATTCGCCTCTTAAGACTCTTTCTGCAAGCATTTTTTCTTTTTCGGTTGGATTTCCATAAAATAAAGAACTAGAAGTTCCAGAAAAACCGCCTGGAGATTGAAAAATCATATTATAAATA
>JAUNSP010000105.1 GCA_030539155.1 Clostridia bacterium | reverse complement strand
TCAACAAAAATTACAAAAGTTTTGAAAAAAGTTTTCCACAGGTTAAAGGTTTTATAAAAGATAATATATAAACACCAAGCGAGATGTAGCGTACTCACGTATCACCCTTTACTCATATAATAGACATATAAAAGGTTAGAAACCTAAACTTCCCCACCTCTTATTAATTCTATACTACTAATCTAATATACATTTTTTCCATACCACTCGCTTTATTATTTGCACATTGTTTTAAATATAATAAAATTTTAAAATTTTTACAGCATAAAGAATCTCGTATAAATATATTATATGTGCCATTCTAAATCACATAATATATTCTATACGAGATTTTTTAAATTCATGCAGTTTTTCAAAATTTCCTTGGATGAATTAATAATTAGTGTAATTTATAACTCTAATAATTTATAGTACCACTAAATATAGGTGTTTCTAAAACGGGATCTATTCCCTTTAACCATTTCATTACACCTTCATTATGTACAGTTATTACACAACCATTTGTATTTTCAAACATACGGTTACTATTCACTCCATTTTTCCTTACCAAACCAAATTTCCCTAAATTTAAATTTTCTAATTCCATCATCTCACCAAACATAAACGCCATATTATTAACATTATCTGTTACAAAATTTTGTCCTAGATTTAAATTCTTAATTTTTTTCATTATAGCGAACATTGAATTCATATCGATTACATTACTAGTATCAAAATTATCACCCAATTCTAATGTTGTTAAATTCCACATATGAGCAAACATTCCTCTCATACTAGTTACATTGCTAGTATCAAAATTATCACCTAATTTCAATGTTTTAACTTCTTTCATATAATAAAACATTTGCTCCATCTTTTCTACATTTTTAGTATTAAAATTGGATAAGTCTAAAATTTCTAAATTACTTCCTCCACTATGATCAAACATAGATCTCATATCCTTAACTCTCGATGTATCAAAACTATCCCCAAAATCTATTGATTCCAAATCAGTCATTCCATAAAACATTTCCCTCATTTCAATAACGTTTTTTGTGTTTATTCCTCTTAATTCTAGATTTTTTAATTTTATTGTATTCTCAAACATTCCTCCCATGTTAGTAGAATTAATTGTATCAAAATTATTATTAAAACTAATTTTTTCTAAATTTTTCATATTTCTAAATAGTTGTTGACATATTCTAGGTGCTGTTACTCCCCCGTCTGCCCCTACATACATATACACATCTCCATTATATTCTCCCCACCAGCATTTTACAGGATTGCCCACACAGCCTAGTGCTGTAATAATAGTATTTCCAGTTACTGATATAGTACTTTCATTTGCAAGTCCTTCATTTATTATAATATTACTAGGGATTACTCCTGAATTTACAAACTCTATTGTTTTTATTGTATTTCTAACTGGCATATCTTCCTTTATCCAGTGATCTTCTTCGTTCCAATAAGTCTCGCCCGACATCATTACATTACCTTCCTCATGATACACATTTATCTTTCCATACTCTTGATATACCACAAATACTTCTCCATCTATTTTTAAAGCTGCTTCTAATATTACTTCTGTTTCTCCATCCTGTCTAAATATCCTCTTATATACATTATCACTATTTATAATATTTTTTAAATTTAGATGTTCAATATATTCTGCTATTGTTAAATTATTTTGCCTTTCCATTTCTATAGCCGCTAATTCTAGTTCTAATCTTTCTTGCACACTCGCAGTTTCGTACTGGCCCTTTGCTAATTTTGCTTTTTGGAAAATCCCATTTTCTCCTAATGTTAAGTTAATTGTAATCCCTGCTAAAATAAGCATAATTACAATGGTAATTATTAGTGCGATTAAGGTGATACCCTTTGCGTTACAAGAACTTGTATCCACATTTT
>JAUNSP010000104.1 GCA_030539155.1 Clostridia bacterium | reverse complement strand
CTCTAAATGGATGTGCAATATTCATTTCAACATACTTTTCAATTATTTCTTCATAAGTTGATTGTGGCATTTTTTCAATATTTCTAACAGCTTCTTCAAGATAAGTAAGAGGTATAAATCTAAAATTTCCTTTTGCTATATTTACTTTTCTTAAAACGCCTGCAAATTCATATATTTCTTTAAATAAATATTTATGAATTTGCTTTAAGGATTCAAATGTTCCTGGTTCTAATTTGTCTAAATATCCTGTCTCAAACATTTCTTTTGCATGTTTTTTACTAATTCTTTCCTCTTCTCTTGCCAGTTCTGTTTGATCAGTAATATTTAATTTGTTTTCTAAAATCATTTTTACCTCCTCATCAGTTTTCCTTTGTTTTAGATTAATGGTCTCCTAAATGTTTCATTGTAGGAAATAATAATACATCTCTAATTGAAGCTGAATTTGTAAGTAACATTACAAGTCTATCAATTCCTATTCCAAGTCCACCTGTTGGTGGCATTCCATACTCTAATGAATTTATAAAATCTTCATCCATTTCAACTGCCTCTTCATTTCCGTTTTCTCTTTCTTTTGCTTGTTCTAAAAATCTCTCGTATTGGTCTATTGGATCATTTAATTCTGAATACGCATTTCCGTATTCTCTAGCACCTATAAAAAATTCAAATCTTTCTGTAAGTCTTGGATCAGACGGTTTTCTTTTTGTTAAATGAGATACTTCAACTGGATAATCATATATAAATGTTGGTTGTATTAATGTTTCTTCCACAAACTTTTCAAAAAACTCATAAATTATATAACCTCTAGTTTTGTGCTCCTTTTCTATTTCTACATCCTTTTCCTTAGCTATTGCTATTGCTTCTTCATCTGAATTAATTTTATTAAAATCAACTCCTGTTATTTCTTTTATAGAATCAATCATAGATATTCTCTTCCAAGGTGTTTTTAAATTTATTACAGTTCCTTGATAATCAACTTCTGTTTTTCCCACTACATTTTGTGCTACAGTTGTAAATATTTCTTCTGTTATATCCATCATATCATTATAATCTTGATATGCTGCATATAATTCTATCATAGTAAATTCAGGATTATGTCTTAAATCCATTCCTTCATTTCTAAAATCTTTTCCAATTTCGTACACCTTATCAAATCCACCAACTATTAGCCTCTTCAAATATAATTCTGTTGCTATTCTTAAATACATATCCATATCTAAAGTATTATGATGGGTTATAAAAGGTCTTGCATTCGCACCACCAAGAATAGTATTTAATACTGGAGTTTCAACCTCCATATATCCTTTTTCGTCTAATATTCTTCTTACTTCTTTTATAATTTTAGTTCTTAAAATAAATGTTTCCTTTACTTCTGGATTCATTATTAAATCTACATATCTTTGTCTGTATCTTAATTCTGTATCTTTTAATCCATGAAATTTTTCAGGAAGTGGTCTCAAAGATTTACAAAGTAAAGTTACTTCTTTTGCATGAATTGAAATTTCTTCTGTCCTTGTTTTAAATACAAATCCTTTTATCCCTATAATGTCTCCTATATCAAATGTTTTAAATGCTGAATAATTTTCTTCTCCTAAATCATTTATGCTAACATAACTTTGAATTTTTCCTTCTGAATCCTGTATAGTACAAAAAGATGCTTTTCCCATTATTCTTTTTGCTAATATTCTACCAGCAATTGAAACATCTTTTTGATCTAATTCATCAAAATTATCTTTCACTTGTTTACTTGTATGTGTTCTATTATATTTAGTTATATTAAAAGGGTTTTTACCTTCTTGTTGTAATTGTTTCAATTTTTCCCTTCTTATTTTCATTAGGGCATTAATGTCTAATTCTTCTTCCATATTTTGATTTTCAATTTGATTTTCATT
>JAUNSP010000006.1 GCA_030539155.1 Clostridia bacterium | reverse complement strand
GAAAATATGATGTTTTATTAAGTGAATTTTGAAAAATAAAGTTGTAAAATTAATTTATTATATTGGGTTAGAAAAAAAGATAAAAAAATTGCCCACTTTTACTTGACACAAACGTAAAAGAGGAGACTTAAATAAAATATTGACAAAGTACACATAAAATGGTATAATGGAATGCAGACATATAGCTAAAGGGCATAAGTAACTATTAAATTTTAAATATTTTTAAAATTAAAGGAGCGATTTATATGAAAAAAAACAAAGCAGGTTTATTAGCAACAAAAACTATAATAGTGTTAATGGCGATTTTTTTAGTTTTATTCTTTTTAATAAAGTATATTTGTGTTTTTCCATTCTCAATTTTTAGTATTGATTTCTGGCTCACAATTACAGTAATTGCAGGTTTAATTTTAATATTGTTAGTTTTAACTTTTTTGATAGAAGGATATGATTGCAAAGGAAATTTAAGTTTTATAAAAGATTTTTTAAAGGTATTTGGGATAATAGTTATATTATTAGCGGCTGTAGTAGTAATAGGAGGAATTTCCTCCTTAGAATTATTTAATGCAAAAGATTATCAACAATTAGTAACTATTGAAGAATCAAACTTTGAAAAAGATATTCCAAATGTATCAGAAAATTTTAAACAATTATCTATAGTAGACCAAAAAACAGCAATAAAATTAGGAGATAGAACAATAGGAGGTTTAAAAAATTCTACTTGGTATGAAGTTGATGATGAATATAATTTAATCAAATATCAAGGCAAATATTATAGAATATCAGAACTAAATTATGGTGGATTTTTTAAATATAATAAAGCAAAAAAAGAAGGAATTCCAGGATATGTATTAGTTGATGTAACAAATCAAAAAGCTGAATATGTAGAACTTAAAACACCAATATATTATTCTCCAAGTGGTTATTTTTCAAAATATTTAGACAGACACATACAACAAGAATATACAACATACATATTAGGAGAATCATTTTTTGAAATTGATGAGGAAGGAAATCCTTATTATATTACTTCGGTACAAACACCAACCATTGGATTATTTGGAGGTAAAAAGGAAAATTCATTTATAATAACAAATGCTTCTACAGGAGAAATGAAAGAATATAAGACAGAGGATTTGCCAGAATGGGTTGATCATGCTTATGATTTAGAATATTTAATGAAAGTAACAGAATATAACTTAAAATATGTAAATGGTTTTTGGAATACTATATTTGAAAAAACGGGTGTAAATGCAACTTCGTACAATTATGAAACAAGTTATTATAATACAGCAATAAATAATAAAGGCGAAATAGTATTTTATACAGGAGTTACACCAATAAACAAATCGGAATCAAATTTAGGTTTTATTTTAGCAAATCCAAGAACAGGAAAAATAAGTTATTATAATTATCCAGGAGCAGAAGAAACTTCCGCACAAGATGCAGCGGAAAGTTTAGTTCAAAATTTAGGGTTTGATGCAACATTCCCAACAATAATCAACGTAGAAGGGCAAGCAACCTATTATATGCTACTTAAAGATAAAGCAGGATTAGTTCAAAGAGTTAGTTTATGTAATGTAGAAGATTATACAAAAGTAGTTCAAGCGAAATCTTTGAGTGAAACAATTTCTTTATATAAAGAAAAAATAGGACTTGAAGTAGAAACTCAAAAGGAAATATTAACAAAAACAGGTAAGATAGAAAGTATATATCCAATTGAGCTAGAAGGTTTTACGTATTATTATTTTACACTTAAAAACGATGATAATTTATATATGTCATCAATAAAAAATAATAATAAACAAGTTTTTCTTGCAAAAGATGTAGAGGTTTCAATTGAATATACTGAAAGCAAAATAAAAGGAGAATGCTTAGTAAATAAAATTAAATTCTAAAAGAAGTAAAACAAGGTGTCCTAAATAGGGCACCTTGTTTATTATTAAGATAAAAATTAAATGTACTAATAGGTATTTTAAAAATAGTAATTTTATAAAAGGTAGGACATATTACTTTGTTGACAAATTATGTAAAGTATGTTAAAATATATACATAACTTTATTTATAAAACATAAATAAAATAGTATTTATTTATAAGGAGGGATTATTAACTTTTGGAAGTATAAACAACAGCAACAAAAGGAGAAAAATCTTTATGAGAAAAAAGAGATTTATAAAATTTATAATGAAAATATTAATTTGTATTATGCTTGTGTGTTGTGGAATAATGAAATGGTCTTATATGGTAGGTCGACAGTTTTATCGCATGGAACAGGAGGATACATTTAATGTATTGGAAGAACCAAATGGCTTAATAATAAAATGGCAAGATGGTGTTCCTAAAGAACAAAAAGATAAGACTGTAGGGAAATTTAAAAGACTACCCCAAAATGTTCAAGATAAATTTATTGAGGATGGGTGGGAAATTTACTTAATAGAAGATACTATTTATTCATATAATTCTGAAGTGGAAGAAGGAACAATAGCTTTAATAACATTTGATAGTAAAAAAATATTTTTTTCTATTAGGAGTAATTCAATTGATAAAGCATTTTTTCACGAATTTGGACATTTTATTGATAGTATGGGACAACAGTTTGATCATAAATTTATGTCTAATAAAGAGGAATTTGTTAAAGCTATGGATAAGGAACTTAAAAATATGAGATACAAACCAGCGAAGAAAGATAGTAAGGAATTTTTTGCTGAGGTATATTCCATTAGTATGGAAAGACCTGAGGAAGCTGAAAAAAATTATCCTAAAACTTTAAAATTAATTCGGGGGAGGATAAAAGAATACAAATAATATAAAAGAAAGTCAATCACTTAATAGTGGTTGGCTTTTTATAAGCGATAAACTTCTTTTTTGGAAATATTTTTAAGAAATACAACAAAAACTTTCTTTTTTGGAATATATATGGTATAATATATATATAATTATTTATAATAAAAGAAGGTGGTTAGATGGAATTAGGAAAAAAAATAAAAATGTTAAGAGAAAAAAGAAAAATGACTCAAAAGGAAATTGCAGAAATACTTAAGGTAGAAACTGGGACAATTTCTAAATATGAATCTGGAATAATAGAGCCTAAAATAGATTATTTAAAAAAATTAGCAGAACTATTTGAAGTTTCAATAGAAGAATTATTAACAGAAAAGGAAGAATTAGATATTTCAAAATTAAACATTTTGGAGATTTTAAGAGAACAGAAAAAAATGAAATTAAAGGGAAACCTATATCATTTTACTCAAGTATCTTTTGCATATAACACAAATCATATTGAGGGAAGTAGACTTACAGAAGATCAAACAAGATTTATTTATGAAACAAACACAATGTTAGTTGAAAAAGATTCAATTGTGGATATTAATGATATTATTGAAACAGCAAATCATTTTAAATTATTTGATTATATGTTAGATATTGCAGAGGAAGAATTAAATGAAAATATAATAAAAGATTTCCATAGAATATTAAAAGAATGTACTTCTGATAGTAAAAAAGAGTGGTTTAATGTTGGAGAATATAAGAAATTAGAAAATGAAGCAGGGGGAATGAAAACAGTAACTCCAAAGGATGTCCAAAAAAATATAATAAAGCTGTTTGATTGGTATAACTCATTGAAAACAATTAGTATAAAAGAAATAATAGAGTTTCATTCAAGATTTGAAAAAATCCATCCATTCCAAGATGGAAATGGAAGGGTTGGAAGGATAATAATGTTTAAAGAATGCTTGAAAAACAATATAGTTCCATTTATAATTTTCGATATAGATAAATTATACTATTATAGGGGACTAAAAGAGTATCAGGCAAATAAAGAGAAGGGTTATTTAATTGATACTTGTAAGGCTGCACAAGATAAATATGAGGTATTAGTTAGGAAAATGATTGCCAAATAGAAAAATAGGTTTTCTTTTTTAGAAAATGAGATGCTTAAGGAAGAGATTTTGTACAATAAAAAATTTGTCTCTTGATTTTAATATACGATGTAAAAAAACAGGAAAAGTGGCATAAGTTGACAAAATATATTAACTGTGTTATAATCGTATCTAGTAACACGTAATAGTAACTAAAAAAAAGTTTTTTTAGGAGGGATTTTTTATGAATTTAGAAAACATACCAGAAGTTTTTCCAAAGCAAGACATACATTATTTCAACATAATGATTCTTGATAAGAACACAAAAAAGTATTTTACTGAATTTGTATTAACAAACATTAAAATTGAACCTAAATTATTCAAACTAATGCTAATACCAAGTAGAAACAAACTCACATTAAGTGAACCTAAACATTTGGTAAACGACATTATCAATAATGAAGAATTACAAAAAATTTATTACAGAATACACTGCATAAAAGACCCCAAATTACTGAATTTTGTTAAACTTTATATGTGGTTTTCATTAAACTATGGTGCATACAAGTTAAATTATAAAACTAAAGAATATGTATGTGGAAAAAAACAAGTAGTATGCAATTCTATTACCTTTAAATATCCTTATGAGAATATTGAAATGACAATTTCAAATGAGGAAATATCTTTAATAAAGGATCATGTAACGACTAGTATTGCTATAAAGATAAGCCCAAGGGAATCAATTTCAGAAACTATAGATATAAAGATAATTAGAGATTTATTTGTACGAAATAATTATGTAGTAATAAATCATAAAAAGCATCTTGTAAACAACAGCAAGCAGAATAAAGTAGAAGATTGGGGTGGATTTGCAAGATATGGAGAAACTTTTTTCGAGTATAAGTTTAAAGAGAAAGATTTGATTTTTGAGGAAAATCAGTATTATAAAAACCAAGAATTAATTGAGCATATTAAAATAAAAACAAGAACAACATTCTGTGAAAAATATAAGCTTATTGAAAGAGAGTATAAAGATTTATTAAGAAAAAAGAAACCAATAATAACATATACAAAAAAGAGGCAAGAAGTATTGGAGAACATAGAAAACTTTGAAACTCCAAGCGAAGAAATAGAATATGTTACACGAAAAGTTAGGAAATAATAATATGAAAAAAGTGAAAGCGAGTGCTTTCACTTTTTTTGTACAAAATAATAAAAAAATAAAAGTAATGCACAGTTTATAGACAAAATGTGGATAATTTAGTATAATTGATAAAGGCAAAATAACAGAAAAGATTATAGAAAATCTATTTCAAGGATAAATAAAAAAGTTTTACAGAAAGAAGGAATAACGATGATAGAAGTTGTAGCAGGAATTATTTATAAGGGAGAAAAATTCTTGATAACACAAAGAAATTTAAAAAAGTTGCAAGGCGGTTTGTGGGAATTTCCAGGAGGAAAAGTAGAAAAAGGAGAAACATATCAAGAGGCACTAAAAAGGGAGATTAAAGAGGAATTAAATGCAGAAATAGAAGTTGAGGAATATTTTGATACAAATATATTTGAATACCCAGATAGAAAAATAAAACTTATTGTATATAAAGCAAAATTAATGAGTGATGATATAGAGTTATTAGAACATGAAGATGCAAAGTGGATTAGTGAAGAAGAACTAGGGAACTATGAGTTTGCTGGGGCAGATAGGTGTTTTGTGGAGAAGTTGATGGAGGAATTTTAAAGTCATGTAAATTTTCTTAAAAAAGAGGAGAGGCGCATGAGAAAATTTATATTTAATAGTAAGGAAAATGTAAAATAATACATAAATAAAAGGGTTGAGGATTTCTATTATATATAGTATAATAAATATATGGATAAGTAACGGAGGAGTGTGAAAATATGAGGGGGAAAGTTATTGCAACAAGTGTAATACTTTTTATATTAGTTTTAAGCATTAATAGTAGTGTATATGCTATGCAAATTTTCGTAAAAACTCTAACGGGAAAAAATATTACATTAGAAGTAGAAAGTTCTGATACAATTGAGGTTATTAAATCAAAAATTGAAGATAAGGAAAGAATTTCACCAGAACAACAGAGACTTATTTTTGCAGGAAAACAATTAGAAGATGATAGGACTTTAGCAGATTATAATATACAAAAAGAAGCAACACTACATTTAATATTAAGAACAGGTAATTATGATATAACCTGTGAACAAGGAAATGGAACGATTAGTGTGGATAAGGAAAATGCAAATGAAGGGGATGTGGTAACAATTACATCAATAACTCCAAATGTTGGATATGCACTAAAAAACATTAAGGTTTTAAAGTATGAGGATAATTCAGATATAACGGATTTGGTTGAATATAATACTACAAATAAAACATTTGTAATGCCAGGTTATGCTGTGAAAATAAAAGCAGAATATGGATTAATATCTGAAGAACCTCAAGAACAAGGAGATTCTTTGTTAAACAATACAGTGACAGATAACTCTAATAGTGAAACTCTAAATATTATAAAAACTGATGGGAATGGAGCAGGAGAAAATAAAATAAAACAAAAGGATTCTACACCAAAAACAGGAATAAATAGAAGTGGTCTTATTGTGAGCTTTATGGGAGTGCCTATAGGAATAATAGGCGCAGATATGTGTATTAGAAGGAAAAATAGGAAATAAAAAAGGAAAGTGTATTTGTTATGAATGAAGAAGAATTATTGAAATTAGTAAAGGGTTTAAATTTACCAAAAGGAGAGTACTATATTTTAGCAAGTGGGTCTTTATTATTATATGGGTTAAGAGAAAAAGCGAATGATTTAGATCTATGTGTGTCTAATGAAAGATTAAAAAAATTTAGAGAGGTTGCTAAAGGAAAATTTGAAAACGATACAATTGATGTTTTAAAGATTAGTGATTTTAATACAACGGGTTTAGTTGGAATTGAAGAGAGGAGAAATAGTGATTGGTATGGTTTAATAAGATCATCAGGAAATTCTACGAAAGGTGGAATTAGTGGTGGTTCCTATGGATCCGGAAAACATGCAGCTTTTGTTTTTTCATATTTTAGAACTATTTTTTATGGAACTTATGTAGAGAAAGAAGGTTATGCCTTTCAAGGAAAATCAATTTTATGTGCTCATAAAAGAAATAATATAGTTAGAAGTAATATTGGTTATTGGGGAGAAATAGGCGAATATGAGTGCAAACCAATAAGGAATATGGAAAAGATGGATGAGTTTTTTAAAAGGAAAGAGACAGGAACAGATTTATATATTATAGGAGCCAAAATAGAAAAAGAAGATTGGGTATATAGCATATTGTATTCTGTAATAGAAAATTTTTGGAAATTAATCATTGAAGATAAATTAGAAGTGAAGATAAGTAATAAAAATGAGGAAATTGTAATAGATTCAAAGAATATTAGACAATATGCGGAAGAGGGAAAAAAGATTAATGAAAGAATAGATGAAGATATAAAATTTAATGCGTATAAATTTATAGAGTTAAATGATAGTGTAGAAGAAGTTAGATATGGAACTATATGTACGGAAGATGATGTAGAATTGAAAATTGCAAAAATGTCGGAATATCCCGAAAAAAAAATATTAAAAATGAGGAATAATGAAATGAAAATTAATATTTTTTCTCCAAGAAAAAGACCAGTTAATTTTATAGGAATATTTATAGCTAGGGGAGAAGAAATTAATAGACAATTAAGGGAAAGTGAACCTCAAACTCATGATGATTGGAGAGCTGATAATATAGAAAATCAAAAGGATAGGAATACAATTAAAGAAACAATTAAGAAGGTTGAGAGGTGGATAAATGAGCAAATTGATTCTTTAGTATATAGGGATGATGTTAATGAATTTGATGCAGAGGGTTTGGATTTTTTAAATATAGAAGAAGATGATAATAACGGAATCGAGGAAATTCAAAAACCATTTGATGAAATAGATATTATAGAGGAGGAAGAACAAGAAATTCTTATTTCCAAAACAAAAAATAGAAATGATGGAATTGATAAATCAAGTAATGAAAATCCTAATATAGGTGGAGAAGAAAGAGGAGAATATGAAAGAGAAAGAGGAGAGGGAAAAAAAGTAAAAGGTGAAGGGGAAAATTTAAGTGGTAATGGCGAAGTATATCATCAAATAAATATGAAATATATTAAAACCCCATATAATAGTGAAAAAAATAATTATAGGGTTATTATTAGAACAGTAGAAGACATAGAAAATGCAGAAATTCATTTTCAAAGGTTAACAGACTCAGGGGATTTAGAAAGAATAAGAATTCATAGAGTATATAAATTAGGAAATGAATTAGAAGCGTTTGGAAATGTAATAAAGGGAGTAACTCTAAAGGCAGATGAAGATACGATGTTAGAAGTAGAATTTGAAAATAAAAGAAAATGTATTATGGAGGTAAAAATATATGTTCAAGATTAAAGGTAATTATCCTTATCCAATACTTTTAGAAGAAAATATAGATTATAAAACAACAACTATTAAAGCTAGATATTTATATAAAAGTACAACAGAGGGACATAAAATCAAAATAGAATGTATAATAGATAATGAAGAAATAAAAAAACTAATAGAGGAAAGGAAGGCGTGTTATGCAATACAGATAGAGTCTCCAAATGTTTTTTACAGAAAAATGTTTGAGTTTTATGATGAGGAAGACATTAATATAGTATTAAAAAAAGATGAGGTTATAGATTTTATAGATATAGATATTGCTATTTTGGCTAAAGAAGATTTAAATAATTTTAAAAATAAAGATTTTATAGATTTATATAAAGATATAGAAATGGATATTGGAAAGAATGAGGTTTTAGCTGTTTGTAGAAGTGTAAGACAGTTTATTACTTTAAAAGGGGAAGTTTTAAAAGAAATTCACACTATATTTAATTTTCAAAAAGATGAAACAATAGAGAATATAATATATGATCCAAATTATGATAGAATTTTAGTGAAAATACCAAAAGAAATAGGTGACTTTTATTCTAGAATAAAAGGAAATAAGAGTATAATAAAAATAATGAATTCTCTATTATTAATGCCAATATTAACAGGATTAATTAATGATATGAATGAGGCTGAAGAAGAGTTTTCAAGCAAACTATGGTTTAAAACCCTTATGAAAAAAATTGATGAAATTACAAAAAGAGAACATAAGGTTAAGGAAGAATTATTACAAAATTCACATGAAACAGCACAATTGATAATGCAAAATATTACGGTAGACTCTATAAAAGAATTAAAAACTATTTTAGAAAATCAAGAAGGAGATGATGATTAAATGAAACAAAAAATATTTAAGACAAAGGTTTTAAATAAAATTGAAGAAGATATAATAGTAAATAAAAAATATTATATAGAAATGTTAAAGAATCCAAATTGGTTAAAAAAAATGTTTGAAGAAGCAAATAACAATAATTATGAAGTGTCTAGTCAAATAGAAGTAGAACAATTTGAATTAATAATTGGAGATGCAAAAACAGATAAACAAAATGCGAGAATAGTATATGAAAATTTGAAGAGTTTAAATCCAGTTCAGGCTGTAACGTCAGAATTATGGGCTTATATGACTCATATTGAGTTTCCAGAGTACATGGCTAAAAGATGGAAAATAGATGATAAAGAGGATGAGAAAAAGGTAAAAGAATTAATAAAACTAAGGTATTTTGCAAAAAGGGGAGGAAAAGGAATTGTAAGAAATGGAATTGCAAGATTATGGTGGGCTGGTTACTGGGGCTATGATCCTAAAAGAGAAAATCCGTTTGAATTAGTTGATGTAATTTTAGATAAGCAGGAAACATATGAGCATATTTCTGAGCGTTTATATAATAGAAATAGGAATATACTAATTGCATCCTTAGAAACAATAAAAGAAAATGATTTTAATTCAAAACAAATAAGAAAATTATATGGAAAAATAAATTCTTATGGAAGTGACAAACATCTAGATGCTTTAAATATGGAGGATGCAAGACTAATGGTAGAAGAGTTAGTAGAAGAAATTAAAAAGAGCGAAGAAAGAGAATTAGTTTTAGTATAAAAATTAAAGGAGGAACCATGTTAAAAGATTATATAAACAACAAACCAACTATTGAAAGTGAAAGACTAATATTAAGGCCACTTGTTAAGGACGATGTGGAAGATTTGAGGGAGTGGACTCCAAATAAAGCAATATATAAATACTGGGGCAAGAATCCCGGGAAAGCGGATTTAAAACCAGAATTACTCTTTGAAAAAGCAGAGAGACCGAGTAAGAGTTTTCATTTAGGAATTGAGTTAAAAGAAAACAAAAAAATTATAGGCGACATTTATATTTACCTTATAGAAAGGGACAAAAAAGCAAAAGTTGCTATAAGATTAAATCCAGAATATCATAATAAAAAAATAGGGACAGAAGCGGTTAAAACTATGACCGAGTGGTGTTTTGCAAACACAGAATTACAAACAATATGGAGTGATGTTGATAAAGAAAATATAGCATCAATAAAATTATTAGAAAAATGTAAGTTTAAAAGAGTGAAAGAAGTAAGCCAAGGAAAAATGGTTTCAACGATTTGTGATTATTTTATCTATGAATTGTGTAAATAATAGGCGTAAAATGGTATAATTAGTTTATTACGATGAGATTAAGGGAAAGGGGAGAAAATGAGAAAGAAATACACAAGTAAAATGTATATGAGAGGGGTTACAGATTGGGAAAGTGTTACAATAAAACAAAAAGAAAAAAATTATTCTATTATAATAAAGAGAATAAATGATATAGAAAAACCATTTATTATTAACAATAAACCACTTATTGATAAACGGATATTATATAATAGAATGTACACCACTTAAAGATTTTTATAATACAAGAATATTTCTTGATAATAACGCAAATGTATTGGTATATTATTTTGACATAAGTAAAGGTAATGGCATTGAAAATAATATCCCATACTATGATGATTTATACTTAGATGTTATTTATTCAGAAGGGAAAGAAGGAATAATAAGAGTTGAAGATGAGGATGAATTAACACGAGCTCTGAATGATGAAATAATAACATTAGAAGAGTATAATTTGGCCTGTGAAACATGTGAAAATCTAATTAAAAATATAAAAGACAAACAGAATTTGTTTGTAAATATGGATAAGAAAAGTTTAATACAAAAGTATTTTTAATTGTTTGATTAAGTGGAAAGAGTGATGATTTTTGAGTTATAAAAAGAAAAGAATATTGTTTTCTATTTGAAAAAGAAAGTATAAAAGAAATGTTTTCATTATTTTTTTATAAAAAATGATGTGGACAAAAAATTTAACTTTTGATATAATTGAAAAAGTAAATTGTGATTAGTATTATTATAAATAAAAAGAGGTGTATTTTAATGGTACGCTTAGTTTATTGTGATGATAAACCAAAAGAAATAGAAAAGATTATTGATAAAAGTAAAATAATATGGATGATTTGCTAATAATAGAAAAATAGAGAATGTTGCTCTGGGGAGAAGTATACCATATAATTATGAAGAATCAAAATTTTAGGGGGAGTAAAAAAAGATAGTTTGTACATTTTTAAAAGATTTTATAATAAAAAGACAGTTTTTTTAAAAAAGTATTGACAAATTTCAATTTATAATATATAATGTAAATATGTTATGTATATTTTTTTAAATTTAATTAAATTTAAGGAGAGTGGAATTATGGGAAAAATTAAAACGGCTTGGTTAACTACAAATAGAACATGTAATAATAATTGTGAGTGGTGTTATGCTCAAAATAAATTTGATAATTCTATTATGGATTTTGAAAAGTCAAAAAGAGCAGTAGATTTATTGAAAAAGAATGGGATAAGTAAAATTGTATTGATTGGTGGGGAACCAACAATATATAGCCATTTTTTTGATTTGATATCTTACGTTAAACAAAAAAAATTATCTTTGGCTATAGCAACAAATGGAAGAATGTTTAAGAATTATGAATTCTCAAAAAAAGTTGTAGATTTAGGTGTAGATAGTGTTAACATTTCATTAAAGGCAATAGATGAAGAAAGTTATAAAAAAAATACAAGATGCTATGGTTTAACGGAGATGTTGGATGGATATAAAAATTTAAAAAGATTGAGTTTTAATCCTTCAGTTTCTTATGTTATAGTTAATGATGATATTTTAGAATTAAGAGCCTTGATAAAGCTATTAAAAGAAAACGAAATATCAAGGATATTTTTACAATTTGTAAAACCAGTTGTTGAAGAAAATAATTTAGTAAACCCAAATGAAATAATTAAAATGGGGAGATTTTTGACTACTATATATAATGAAATGGAATGTAATGATATTGATTATAATGTAGAAGTGTCGTTTCCTTTATGTTTAATAGAAAAAGATATCTTGTTAAAATTAATAGCAGAGAATCGAATAAGAACGGGTTGTCATATTCAAAATGGTTCTGGAATAGTTTTTGATACAGAATTTAAGGTATTACCGTGTAATCATTTTGCAAATTATCCATTTGATAATTCTTCAATTGATTTATTAGATAATAATTCTATAAATAAGTTATGGAATAGTGATGAGGTTAAAATCTTTAGAAAAAGAGCTCAATGCTATCCTTCAAAACAATGTATTGAATGTGAATTATGGAACAAATGTGGAGGAGGCTGTTTTACTAGATGGTTGTTTACTGATTTAAGTGAAGTTTTGAAACAAAGCAATCTTAAAAGAGAGAGAAGGTGAACATTATGTTATTAGAATTATTGAATAAGTTTAATGGCACAGAAATTATTGCACCTATAGCTACTGGTATTAATAAGAAAAGCAATGATAATTTGGATTGTAATTGTATTGATTGTGGAGATGATGCTGATTGTTCAACTCCATGGTAATGTATTAATAAAATGGGGACTATATATTTAGCCCCCATTTTATTAAAGAAGGAGGAAAAATGAAATTAATTAAACCAAACGAAAAACTTAAAGAACAATTTTTTGAGTATATAAATGAAGTAAAAAAAGATGAAGAAATAAATAGAATTGGAAATGCCTATAAAGAAAATGAAAAATTTAACGATATGTTGGATAGAGTTAGAAATAGAGAAAAAGGTAAAGATTTATTAAAGAATGATGTGGAGGCAACAATTTATTGGATTGTTGATGATAATGAAACTGAAATAATGGGGTCAATGGATTTAAGACATAAATTGAATCAAAGTTATTTTGTGCATTTAGGACATATCTCATATTATGTTAGAAAGAGAAAAAGAGGAAAACGGAATTGCATCATGGGCATTAGGAGAAGCAATAAAAATATATAGAAAAAATAAAATAAATGATATTTTGTTAGTATGTGAAAAAGACAATACAATATCATCTAAGGTAATAATGAAAAATGGAGGAAGTTTAGAAAGAGAATGGTTTGATGATAGATTCAATACTACAGTTCAGAGATGGTGGATAAAATAAAAAAAGAAAGAAGGAAAAAAATGAATAAAGAAGAATTGCATGAATTAATTCTAAAACAGCAACCTAATATATGTCAGGTTGTGGGGTATAAAAACGGAAAAGAAGTTTACAGTGATGAATGGAACAATTATAAAAAAATGGATGCATGCCATGTAATGTCGGTTACAAAAAGCATAGTTTCTTTATTAATTGGAATTGCGATAGATAAAGGATTTATAAAAAGTATAGATGAAAAAGTTTTAACATTTTTTCCAGATTATAAAATAAAAAGAGGAGAAAAAACAATTCAAGATGTTACAATTAAACACCTTTTAACAATGACAGCACCTTACAAATACAAGTATGAGCCATGGGTAAAAATTTGCACAAGTGATGATTGGTCAATTGCAGCATTAGATTTTTTAGGCGGAAGAAAAGGAATAACAGGAGAATTCAAATATTCAACACTTGGAATTCATATTTTGACTGGAATTATTTCAAAAACAAGTGGATTAAAAGCTGTTGATTTTGCTAACAAATATTTATTTGAACCAATAGGGGTAGAAAAACATGTAAATTTTTTAGCAGAAACAGCAGAAGAACACAAACAATTTACCATTTCAAAAGAGCCAAAAGAAAATGTTTGGTTTTGCGACCCACAGGGGGTTGGAACAGCAGGATATGGATTATGCTTTTCAGCCGAAGATATGGCAAAAATAGGACAACTTTGTTTAAACAAGGGAATACATAACGGAAAGCAAATTGTTCCAGCAGAATGGATTGAAGAAATGATTCAGCCAAGATATACTTGTGGTGAGGAATTTAGAAATATGCTTTATGGATTTTTGTGGTGGATCATTGATGAAAAAGAGGGGATTTATGCAGCTATTGGAAATAGCGGAAATGTTATATATGTAAATGAAACTAAAAATATTATTATTGCAGTTACTTCATACTTTAAACCAACTATTTTTGATAGAGTGGATTTCATAAGGGAGTATGTCGAGAAGTTGGTGGAAGATAGAGAAGATAGAGTGAAAAAATATTGACAATTTTAAAAAAAGATAGTAGTATAGAGTTATGAGAATGAAGAAGGAGAATAATATATATGCAAAGGAAAAATTATACAATTATTGAATATAAAGATGATATTGATAAACTAGGATTAGAACAAACTTGGCATAAAATTTTAAAAAAGAGTCTAAAAAATGAGTTTGATTCAGACTTATTTATAGTGGACAATTTTGGAGAACTTTATGAAGTAGGATTGGAGTATGTAAATAAAATAAATAAAAAGGAAATGGGAAAGTATTATACACCTAGAGATGTTTCTAGAATTATGTCTAAATGGTTATTAAAATTAGAAGGAGAAAATATATGTGATGTAGGATGTGGTACAGGGAATCTAATACTAAATTATTTAGAAATAATAGGAAAAGATGAGGCTCAAAAATTAATTGAGGATGGTAAAATTTATTTGTTTGATAAGGATAATATTGCTTTAGAAATATGTAAATATTCAATTGCAATAATTTATGGAGAGGATATGCTAAAAAGTATTCATGCAAAAAAGTGTGATTTCCTAAGTAATAAGATAAAATTACCCAAAAATTGTAAGGTTATATCTAATCCTCCATATTACAAGATAAAGGAAATACAAAAGGATTGGGAATCAACAAAAGTATTAAATAATTCAAAAGAATTATATTCATGTTTTATGGAAAAAATAATTAAAAATAGTGTAGCATCAGTTATTATTACACCATATAGTTTTATAGGATGTGGCAAATTTTACTCACTTCGTCAGGAATTGAATAATTATAATGGTTTTATAGTATCATTTGATAATGTTCCTGGAAATATATTTTCAGGTAGAAAGTATGGAATATTTAATTCTAATAAAGGAAATTCGGTAAGAGCAGCAATAACGGTTGTAGAAAATAAGAAAAACAAAAAAGGATTTAGATTAAGTCCGTTGATAAGATTTAAAACAAATGAACGTGAGAATTTATTGGATTGTGATATTTTGGAAAAAATGATAAATCCTAGGTACCAATACATAACTCCAAAAGATAGATCATATTATAAATGTCATGAGGATTTATTAGATGTTTTTGATACATGGAAAGCAGTTTCAAATAAGAAGCTTGGGGATCTAATAACATCAAATAATAATAAGAAATCAATATGTATTCCAACAACATGTAGATACTTTACAGTAGGAGCACAAAAAATGTTGAATCGTAATGGGAAAAGAATAATTTATATAGAAGATGATGAGAAGTATGATTATGTATATTGTTTGATAAATTCAAGTTTTGCATATTGGTATTGGAGATTATATGATGGTGGAATCAATTGTCCATTAACAATATTGAGTAGTATACCAGTATTTTATGATAAATTAAGTGAAAAAGACAGGAGAGACATTCATAGAATTGCAATGAGAATGTATAAAGATGAATCAAAATATTTGGTATATAAAATGAATGCGGGAAAATTACAGGAAAATATAAAATTTCCAATTAAATATAGAAAAGAAATAAATAAAATATTTTTAAGGGTGTTTGAAAGTAATTATGAAGAAACAATCTTCAATAAAGTCCATAGCAGTTCTATATTTAATGATTGTGAGGTGGAAGAAAATGAATAAAGAGGAAGCACTAAAAATATTTATTGGAAAAATATATAAAAGTGATACAAAACTAGTTTTAACTGAGAATGAAGTAAAAAAAATAAATATGTTTTATAAAAATAGTTTCTTATCCGTGGGTGGATTTGAGGAATATTCAATAAAAAATCAAGAGCAATTTAAAAATATAAAAAAATTAAAGAGTGGACTATATGAAATAAAAAAGCAATATAAAAGAAATAAGGCATTGCAATCTGGAATATTATCGGAATGCAATTATATTGAAACGATTGCTAAAGTTTTTGGACTAAAAAAATGTATAGATTTAGATAACACAGTTTTTAATAAAATTCCAAAAGAATGTACAGATTATATAAATTCAAGTTCAATAACATTTTCAAGTGCAAGATACTTATATTATAATCCTGGTAGTACGGATGTATTTCTTTTTCAATATGGAAATCCAGCAAATGGAGATGCGGAAATAATAATAGGAAAGAATAAAATAAGATTGGAATTTAAAGAAAGAAAATCAAAAGCAGGAGAATATGACATTACAGGATTATATAATGAAGAGGGAAAACTTATAATTTCAGAAAATTTTAGAAAGAATAATGCAGAATATATACCCTTTATAGAAAAGTTTAATGAGGAAACAAATATTATTGAACAGATCGGTCATAACTATAATAATTTCGATGAAGAAATGAAAAAAGAACCTATTAAAAAATATTTTGATAGACATAATATAGATATTTTGATTTCATCAACAGAAAATAATTTACTTATTGCTATAACACCAGACTGTTTAGATATTGGAGTAGATGAAGAGACAAGAATAATAACAACTGAAAATAGTGAGATTAGGATTTCTGGGAGAAACTGTAGAAAAATTTTTACAGAAGATTTATTTTATAATTGTTTAAAAGCTGTTGATGTTGTGGAAATAAAAAATGGAGAATATAAGGTTGATTTGAAAAATAATAGATTAGTTGAAATGAGAAAGGGAAGAGGAAAAAATGTTATTACTAGAATAAGAATTAATAAAATCTTTTTTATAAAAAGGGAGAATGCAATTATAGAAAATAATATGTTAACTTTTAGTAAAAAAGATGTTTATCAATTAATACCATCAATATCAATGCATATAGAAATTAAAGCAACAAAAGAACTTTTAAAAGAATATTATAAAGAAATAATTGGAGATTAATTAGATTGCTAAACAAAGGGGTTAACAATAAATTTAAATTAATATAATGGGTGAAAGAATAAAAAGTTAAAAGGTATAAAATAAAGAAAAAATGGGTCATTTTAATGACTCATTTTTTATGATATGTTTTTTAAAATAAAATCTCCTAAAATTTGACATTTTTTGATATTAGTGATAAAATGAGAAAATAGAAAAATATTTTTAAAGGGGATCAAGATGCTAACTCAAACAGAACAATTATATTTAATATTTAATGATGAGCAGATTAACAAAATAAATAGTATTATTAAAAATATAGAAAAAGATAAGGGAGAATATAAGACTATAGATTTATGGAAATTTGATCAATCACTTGGAGGGATTGGAGGATATTGCCAAGGGTGTGATCCTGCTCAATCAAATCTTTACCAAGGAACAGAATTTAGAAATGCATATAGATGTTTGCAATACATTAGAAGTGATATTGATATATTAGATGTGAATTACACAGCGAGGGATATAATAGCAAATTGTGGACATCATTTTGAAGAATTAATAAAAATATATTTAAAGAGAAAGAACAAAATTATTTGGATAAAGATTAGTAAATATCCATTTGGAAAATTATTAAAATATATAGTTGATAAAAATATATTTGAAGAAAAAATAACAAATGAATTAAAACTTTTTGTTGATTTATATAATATTTCAAAGCATGAAATATTATCAGATGATAAGTTTGATAGAACTTTTCATGCAGATGATGCAATTATATGTTATTTTGCTTGTAGAATAGTAGGAAAAAAGATATTAATGAAAATAGATAGCGAAAAAGAAAGTCGTATATATGAAGTAAATTGGTATAAATATGGGAGAGCAATTAATCGATTTTAGATAAGGAGAATTAAAATGATTAAAAATTATATTAGTGTAGATATAGAAAACCCAAATACAAGAGGAAATTCTATATGCTCAATTGGAATTGTAATAGTAAAAAATAATAAAATAGTAGACAAACAATATTCTTTAATAAATCCAGAGAATAAGTTTGATTTAAATAATAGTAAGATAACAGGACTATGTAGTGCAGATGTAAAAGATGCACCTACATTTAAAGAATATTGGAATGAAAAAAAGGAGTTGTTTAAAAACAATATTATAGTAGGACATAATGTAAAATATGATTTAAATGTAATTGCTAAATCTTTAAAAAGGTATGATATTGAACTATTTAATTTAAATTATTATTGTACATATATGTTATCAAAAAGATTTTTTGATATAGATAGTTATAGTTTGGATAATGTTTCTAATTATTTAAGTATTAATTTAAATAATCATCACAATGCATTAGAAGATGCTATTGCTTCTCAAAAAATATTTGAAAAAATAAAAAATAATTACGATATAGGTAAATATGAAATTTTTGAATATGAATCTAAATTATATGAAAATTTAGATTCGAAATTAGAAACTAATGTTAATTCTTTATTTGGAATAATTCAGGGAATAAGTTATGATGGAGTAATTGATGAAAAAGAAATTAGTAAATTAAAAATATGGATAGAAGAAAATAGATTATATAGTCAATATATTCTAATTAGTAAAATAATTCGTGAGTTAGAACTAATATTAGAAGATAATTTAGTAACTAAATATGAAAGAATTAAATTAATATCGCTAGTATCAAGTATAAATAAATCTAAAAGGTATAGTGAAGCATCATTAGCATTACAAATATTAAATGGAATATTGGATGGTATTATTTGTAATCAAAAAATAAACCAAAAGGAGATAGATAATCTTAAAATTTGGATTGAAGAAAATGATTATTTGGAAGATGTTTATCCATATGATAAAGTAGTATTGGAGGTTAATAAAGTACTAGATGATGGAATATTAACAGAGGAAGAAGGCAAATATTTAATCGAGATTTTTGATGATATTATTAATCCTAAATCTAATGATGATGAAAAAATAGACTTTAATGGGAAAACATTTTGTTTAACAGGGAAATTTGAAACAGAAAGTAAACAACAATTTTCTAAAAGACTACAAGAATTAGGTGGAATAGAAAAAACGGGAGTATCTTCTAAATTAGATTATTTAATTGTTGGGTCAGTTGGTAGCGAGGCTTGGAAATTTGGAAAAGTTGGTGGAAAACAAGCAAAAGCTATGGAATTGATTGAAAAGGGTGTAAATATAAAAATAATTGAAGAGAAAAGTTTATAGTAATATGAAGGGGGAAAGATGATAAATAGTATAAAATTTGAAAATTTTAGAAATTTAGATGGAAAATATAGTTTTAAAAATGTATTAAATGTGGTAATTGGAAAAAATAATTCTGGAAAAACTAATATATTGGAAGGTATAAAATTAGCTTTTTCAAGTATTACAAATGATTATTTTAGAATTTTAAAGAGTGATTTTAAAGACAGTATAGATAGTAATGCTATAAAAATAACGGTTGAGTTAAAAAATGATTCTATACCAAGTTTTAATTTTTTCGATGAAGATAAAAATAAACAATGTGGATTTACTGTTAGTATAAGAAAAACTCAAAGTGGAAGGTATATAAAAAATGTAACATTATTAAATGGTAGTCCAATAGATATAGATATTATAAGGGATGATCCTAAAATACCAAATTTATATTTTATTCCTTTAATTAGAATAGAGGATATTTATACAGCAGGATTATCAACTGGAATATCAACATTTATTGAATCTGAAGAAAAATATAAAGAATTAAAAAATGAATCAAAGAAAGTTATAAAAGAAGAATTAGGAACAAAAACAAAAAAATTTAAAGAATTGTGTGGTAAGTTTAATCAAAATTTGGATATTGAATTAACAGATCCTAAAATAACTAATGAAAAAGTTTATATTGTTGATGGTAAGAGTGAACATAATTTTAATATAGGGGCAGGTTATAAAAGTATTGCAAATATAATGTTAAATACATTGGATGAAAAATTTAATATAATTTTAATAGATGAAATAGAAAATCATTTACATCCAGCTTTAATAAGAACACTTATTAGGGAATTAAGAAATGTAACTAATACTATTATTATTTCAACTAGCCATTCACCAGTAGTTATTAATGAAATAGGGGTAGAAGAAATAATAGATATTTCAAGAAAAAATATTTATGAACAATTGGATAAAACAGTATTAACAAAAATAAATACATTTCTTCACCCTGGGAGAAATGAGTTAATGTTGGCAGATAATATTATTTTGGTTGAAGGTTATACTGAAGAGATTTTATTAAAATATTATTTAAAGGATAATAATTATAATTGGACAGTGGTAAATGTTGCTGGGGTTATGTTTGAACCATATATTGAATTAGCAACTTTATTAGGGAAAAAAACTATTGTAATAAGTGATAATGATAAGGCATTATCAGAAGGTTTAGAAAAATCAAGTAGATTTAAAAAGTTGATTAACATTTGTAATAAAAAAAGCATAAAGATAATTGAAGTAGAAAATACCTTAGAGACAGATTTATTTAATAATAAATTTTTAACAAATTGTGAAAATTTATTGAAAAAACATGATAAGCATCCAGAGATTTTCATTGCGAGGGAAAAGAGAAAAATGGATATTGTTCAAAAAATAATAGAGGAAAATGTGGATTTATCCAAGTGGCATGTTATAAAGGAGATTGATGATGAATTCAAAAGTAATTAAATGTGTGGCTGGGGCAGGAAAGACTACATATTCAGAAAAATATATGAAAGAGAATAAAAAAGGAATATATTTGGCTTTTAATAATAGTGTTGTTAGTGAACTTAGAGATAAGGGATATTTATGTAAAACAATAGATTCACTTTTCTCTAGTTTTATTATTCCTAAATTTACATCTATAATTCCTTTAATAGCTTCAGGATGTAATATAAAATATATCGAAGCGGAAAATGTGAAAGAATACCAAAGGGGAATACTTAATATAAGAATATCAAAGGATGGTAGTATATATAATAAGGGTAAAAAAACTCAAATTAACTTAAAAATGAAGAATGAACAATTGCATTTAATGAAAAATTTAATAAATGGATCATTTATTAAGTATATATTTAATAAAGATTGTTTAAATATTAGTAATCAACAGAGAGAGGGAATTTCTCTTTATATAATAGAGAATTATAGCAATCAGGTTATAGAATTATTGAATTCTAGATTTTCTTATATTATTATTGATGAGGCTCAAGATTTAAAAGGATATAGGGAAGAATTTGCACGATTATTATATAATTCTAATATAGAATTAGTATTATTAGGTGACGATAATCAAAACATTAATGGAGGAGGAAATTGGTTTGAAAGCCTTGAGGTTAATGAATATAAGGCTAGGTCACATAGATGCCCGGATAAAATATGTGCGTGGATTAGGGAAAATTTAAGTATTAATATATATGGTAATTCTAATAACGGAAGCTATAAAATAATTGCTTTCCAAGATGCCTTAATGCTTGATGATGGAAATAGAGTACTTTTATATTCTGCAAATAAGGGGAAAAATAATGAGATTATTGGTAAATGGAAAGGAAGAAAGTTAACTATAAAGAAATCTAAAGGTAGTACAATAGATAAAGATGTAGTAATAATAGGAGAATCATTAAATAAAAAAAATTTATATACTGCAATTACAAGAACAAGAAAAAGTGTATATTCATCAATAACAAAAATTAACTAAGAATACTAAAATAATGATAATGTAATAATATTTTTTTAGATTATATATATAGTAAAAGCTAGTGAACATCCAGAAGACTGGATAGAATAGATGAATATGAAGAATATTATTTTGAAGATGAGGGAAGAGAAAAATTAGATATTGAATTTATAAATGATGGTTTACAGAATTATAAGGAGGTTACTGAATAACCTTATATTAGAGAGGATTTTTAAAAAATAAAGAAAACTTATGGATAAAAAGATAATTATTCCAGAAAAGGGAAAGATAGATATATAAAGTATTATTTTAAAGATCTAGTTGATCTGATACAATAAAATAAGGCGCAAAAATGCAATTAATCACAAAATAAGATGCATAAAAACAAAAAAATGCACCTTAACTAAAAATAAGATGCTTTTATGCGTCTTATTTTTATAGATATTTGCTTAAAGACAAGAAAATGATATAAAAAAAGACGATTCATCGTCTTTTTTTCCTCTACCTCCTCACAACCCCGCAAGCAATTTTCTTCCCAGAATTACCACTAGGTTGAGTTGTAAAATCATCAGGAGAATCGTGAATAACCACAGTTCTGCCGATAATATCTTTAACCGTAAATTTATTAATTAAAACACTCATATAAGCATCACCATTGTTTTCAATTAAAGGAGGTAAATCTCCTTTATGAAAAGGGTGAGGGCAATTAGTTGGATTGTAATGAGTTTTAACATTTGCAAATTCATCCTCGGCATTTCCAGTGCAAGAGTTACCACTGTGAATATGAAAACCAAAGAATCTTCCCGTGCAATTATCTTTTGCTTGAGGGAGATTTTTTATTTTTGCCGTAACCATCACACCATTTTTAGTTTGCTTAAAATACACTGTGCCATTTATTTTTGGAAAATCTTTTCCACCTTTTATATCTGCTTTTGCATCATAAAGAATATTTGTTAACATTTTTTTCACCTCTATTATATACTAATATTCTATTCTCAAAAAATAATAAAGGTTAAAAAGTGCTTAGCAAGAAAATTAAATATATAAAAAGAACCACATGCAAAAATGCAAGTGATTTGTATGTATTTGTGAAAAAATTCTCTAACATGGATTTTTTCTTTTTTAATAGTATTTCTATTTGCAATATCTTTGTGAAAAATAATACTAAACATTTTTCTTACAAATGGTTGAATAAAGAATAATTGTGTAAAAAATGCAAATGGAAAGTTAAAACAAACTAGTTTTAAAAAGTTTGCAAGCAATGTTAAAACATTAAATCCAGCATAATATGGGTAATACATAAATGCAGCTAGAAAACTCATCATTGGACACATTATTGCTACTGTAGAACATATAATTGCTGTTTCAAATAAAACAGGGTGTGTTTCTTTTGGATTAAAATTTTTAGTTGCTAATTTAAAAGATAATGGTCCACCTATTAAAACTTCTAAACAGTATGCACATATAAATTCTATAACGATAACTCCCCAGATAGGAAGCATTTGTCCAAACATGCAAACACCACCTTGAGCTTTAATTGCAGCAAGTACACTGTGCTCACCTGTTACATTCATTAAAATATTTCCGTTTACAACATATAAACTATAAAACACATAAGCATGAACTGTTATAATAACTGTTAGTAAAGCGAATATCATTCTTTGAAATTGATTTCTTGGCATGTTTTTTCCTCCTTTTATAAAATGTTTTTACATTTATAGTTTCTGATATTAGAGTTTATTAGTTAATAATATAACAATAAATCATCAATATTCATACTAAAAAAACACATGTAGAAATTTGCAATACATAAATCTTTTTGAAAACATAGCTGTAATCAGATTTACGTGCAAATGCACTACATGTGTCTAAATGCTTTACCGTAGTATATCATATTTTAATAAAAAAAACAGGAAAACAACAACCAAAATATTTTTATAATGAATCTAAAATATGTTATATAAGCTGAGTATAATATTGACAAATTATGTTAAGAATTATATAATAATCTAAGAAGGGGAGGTTTATATGAAAGAATATATAGGAAAAATTGATGTTTTAAAGGAGACAATGTTGTTTGTTACAAATGAAATATTCGGAAATAACATTAAAGAAAGTACAACGAAAGAAGATATATTAAATATGTTACCAGAGATATATACCAATGCAGATACAGAAACAATAATAAAGATGTTACCTTATGACTCGTATAAAATGTTAAAAAAATTAGTAAATTATGCTAAAGAGAGTAATGATATAAAAACCTTTTTAAATGAATCAAATATGCAAGGAGCTTTTTATTTACAAGAAGCAATGATAATTATATTAAGAGCTAAATATGGAAAATATAATTATTCAGTTAATGGAAAGGTTTTAGAAATTTTAGAAAAAATCTTTACAGAGGAGAACGAAAAAATTGCAGAAAGATATGGAGAAATGGAAAAATTAATATGGGGAATGTTATATAGTTATGGAGTTGTTGAAGAAAATTTCTTCAGAAAAATGATATGTAAATATATGAAGGAAATGATATCTCCAGAAGAGTTAGAAGATTTTTTATTCATAAGGTTAAATTTAAATAATAAAGTATTTACTCAAAGTATTAAATGGACTGAATTAAATAAGGTTGAAACTTTTATAACATATTTGGATGAAGAATATTATGATGTAGAAAACATAATAATCGAACAAAAATCAAGAGGTTTAAAGTATAAAATATTTAGTAAAGAAGAAATTTTAAAAAGAAAAGAAGATTTATGGGATGATAAGACAAAAGAATTTTTTAAAGTGTTGAAAGACAGGAATATAGATGTTTGGGAATACTCATTTAAAAAAATGTTAAAAAATAATGAATTGGGATTTAATATTACCAGAGAGATACTTGATTTATGTGAGTGTAAAGAAGAAAAAGAAATACAGCAAATAATTTCTATTTTTAATGAATGGTATAATAATAGTCCACAATATTATTTAGGAGGATATTCACCAATAGAGTTTGCAAATACATAAAAAACAACTATGAAAAAAGATGATTCGTCATCTTTTTTTGTATCTTAGAAAAAAGTTAAAAAAATTTATAAATTTTTTTAAAAAACTATTGACAAAACGAAAATTTGTTTGTAAAATAAATTCTAAATTAGGGGCGAAAAATTTTTAAAGGAAAGGAGGGTATATTTATAAAATAATATTTAGAAAGTGGTATTGCTAAATATATTTATATAAAAATAAAACATTAGTAGTAGTTTCAATAATCGAATAGGAAGCTGAACGTATTTAAATTAAGCTGTAGAAATACTATGACTAGTTAGTAGTTATTTTATAATAAGCTATTAACAAAACAAAAATTTAAAAAGAAAGAAGGAATATTTATGGGACAATATTTAGCATGTGGTTTCGCTAAAAAAATCTATATTAAATTAGAATATCAGAATAAAAAAGAGGATGTTTTAAAAAAGATGAAGAAAGAATTTGATTTAAGTATTTATGATTATTCAGAAAAAGGAGATTATCTAATATTTGAAATGAAGAAGGATTTATTTGAAAAATATGCAATTGACTTTATTAAAGAACAATTAAAGGATACTTTTTATAAGAAGCATAACAAAATGTATGAAAGATCTAAGGAGCATTATGAAAGATTTTTAAAGTTAGAAGGGAAAAGTTATGATGAATTAATGGAAATATTTGAAGAAAAAAATAACGTATATTTCCAATTATTAGAAGGGTCTAGAGTATGTAATTTGATTAATTATATAACGGATGAATATTATACTTTTGCTGATATAGTTACTTTTTGTTCTGATGGGAAAATTTTTATGGAAGAACAAAATGAAATTTTTTATTATTTGAGGAAGAAAATTATTAAGAGTAGTAAAAGTCCAATAAAAACTTCAGCAGTGGTTTCTATAATTGGATAAGAAGATGGGGACTGTTAGATAAGGATGATATGGGATTTTAATAATCCCATATCATCAAATAAAATTAATAGAGTTTGAATTATCAGAAAGAATAAGTAATGTGGAGTTACAAAAAGAGAAAATTTAGAGTAAAAAATATGAAAATGTTTAAAAAGTCTGAAAAAACTAATATACAAATCTTTGTAAAAAAATGTCTTGATTGTATATTGGATAATCAAAAGAAAAAAACTATTTAGTTCTATTCAAATAGGCTTTTTTCTACCACTATTTTAGTACGAATCGAGGTGAAACAATGCAAGTTTTTGAAAAAGAAGAAAAAGAAAAAATAATAAAAGCAATAAATAATGATGAGTTAATTGTGTTAAAAACAGACACGGTTTTTGGGATAATGGCAAGGGCAAGTAGCGAAAATGAAAAAAGGGTAAATGAATTTAAAAAGAGCCAAACAAATAAAAAAATATCAGTAATATTTCCAGATATCAAATATTTAAATAAATATTTAGTAGAAGTAAACGAAGAAAAGAAAAAATTAATAGAAGGAAAATTACCAGGAAGATATACTTTTATAGTAAATTTAAAAAACTTTAGTGATTTTCAAAGAGAAGATTTTGGTGTAAGAGTTACAAAAAACGAATACCTTCAAGAAATTATAAAAGAGGTAGGGCCATTGTTAGCCACAAGCGTAAATATTACAGGCGAAGAACCTTTACACGATATAAAAGAAATAATCGAAAAGTTTAAAAATACTGACCTTGTAGTAGTAAGAGATACAATAGAACATAATAAACCATCAACTATTATTGATATAAGGGATGAAATAAAAATCCTAAGAAACTAAAAAAATGTTGAATCATACTAAAGGTTATGGTATAATATTTAAAATAAATAAGAAAGGATGATTAAAATGGAAGAAAGAGTATTAGAAGAATTAAAAAAATTAGGAGTAAAAGATTTAGAAAAAATCGAATTAAACGAATTATCAGGGGACTATGTAAATGCAGAAGTTGAACTACCAGATGGAACAATAGGAAAACTTTTAGATGACAACAAAAAATATATGTGTACACAAATAGAAGTAAATGAAGATTTTTGCTATGGAGTAGCAACAGACGAAAACATAATTGCAATTTATTCTTATGGAAAAGATGGAATAAACGCAAAATTAGAAAAAGTAATTTATTTAAATAAATAATACATAACTCAAGCCATAACTATTCTATGATGATATATATAATATTTATATATATCAAACTTTGTATTTAGATTATACAGAAAGATAGTAGGTAATAAAAAAAGCACAAAGTAGCCACAGCGGTTTTGTATATTATTTTTGTGTGCTTTAGTCGAACAAAAAAATATACAAAACGAAAGCGACGTGGCGGACTATAAAGCATTAATATATATTAAAATTCAAATTAGTTTTATAGGGACGTGGCGAATCATAAAAACTATAATCGACAACTCAATATTACAGAAAATTTCAAATATTATATACTATTTTGTAAAAAAATGTTATAATTAAGTATACCATTTAGAAAGTTGAGGTGGAAAATATGGAAGAAAAAGAAGAATTAAAAGCAGGATTTTGGCTAAAAGTTTTATGCTTTTTTATACCATTTGTAGGTTTATTAATATACGCTTGCAATGTTTCTTTCAACAAAAAATATGCTAGTGCATGTGGTAGAGCAGCAGCTTGGGGAGCATTTTGGCCAGTATTCTTAATAGTATTCGTAGCAATATTTGCGATAGTATTAGGAATGGGTTCAGAATTAGTTAATTTTATTACTTAAAGATTTTGTAGATACTTAAAAAATGCGAAGAAATAAAATTTATTCGCATTTTTTTGATGTCTAATATATAGGATTCACACTATTTAAGATTTTTTTATCTATTTAAGAAGAAATAAATTCTCTTCAGCATCTTTAAAAATTAAACCTTGCATTGAATCATTATATTTTAAATAATTAATTCCAAGCAACTTTTCTTTTATATTATTTTTTAATTCCTGTTTATTTTCAATTAAATATTTTAAACTCGCTAAGCACTGCCTAACAGCAGTAGGTTTTTCATCATCAAGTTCAGTAAGAATTTTATTAATATTTTGATTGATTTTATTATCTTTATCCCATTTTGCATTCTTGCAGATTAATCTAAAACCCCTTACTCGAATAAAAGATTTTTCATTATCTAGCATTTCTAAAAACGTATCAAAATACGTGTAAACAGTGTTTTCTCTATCAGAAATCTCTTCTAATTCTAATAAACATTTATAACTTGCTGTGGTATCTTTTTTAAATAATTCTTCAATCAATAAATCTATATTCATAAAAATATTACACCTCTTTATTCCTTAAATTTAAATCTTGTATCTTCTTTAAAAGGCTTTCTTCCAGGATTTCCTTCAACCCTAAAAATCTTTTTATTCTTTAAATCATAAATAACAGACCAAACCGTGTCACTGTTTTCTTTTCTATTATATTGGCAAATAAAACCATGTTTGCCCGAAAGAACTTCATTTGCAAGGTTAAGTGAAAAATTGGCTTTCTCAAAAGCTTTTTGCATAGTTTGAAATCGCTCATCAGCCCTCCAGTTATCAAAATCTTTCAAATTATATTTTTTCATAGATTCTGTGTGAAAAATATTTGTAGCACAAACAAAATTGTTTTCTGGTTGTACTATTTCGATTTTTTCAGAATTACATTCAACAACAACCATGTTTCCTGTAGAATCAGCCATTGTAATTGTTTGGGCTGAAGCTATAGGCAAAATCTTTAGTTGATTAATAGCTTCGTCAACTGTTTTACATTTTTCCAATAAATATCTTAAAAGAATTCCCGCATTTAGTCCAGGTTTAACTTTATCTATTGCAATAAAAGTTAAACCAATAGCTAGTCCATGTTCATTTACACCATCCTCTATTTCTATAAAAGCAGTAGTATTTCCGTTAAACGCGTAGCTATCATTTAAATTATATAAAACATTCATATAATATTTTTCTATACTAACAAGAAAATCACTGTTTCTTCCAAAGATTATATTATCCTTATCTTTAAAAGCAAAACATGAGCACCTGTTATCCACATTAAAGCAATACATTGTGGATAACATAGTAAATAAAAATTCAAAACTCGTTTCATTTCCTTCAGCTAATCCTTTTATTTCTTCTACAATCTCTGGATATAATTCTTTATATATTTTTAAACATTCTTTTCCGAATTTAATTCTTTTTTCATCTATAGGGAAAGTTGGACATTGATTTAATGTAATTCCATTTTTATTTAAACAACTTCCATATCTAAAACCAGCCTCATAATGAGAACCTTTAAATCTTGCATGATACATAAATATCTCCTCCTTATGTATAGTATAACAAAATAAAAAAATTACTACAAGATTTTTGTAATAAAAAAATTAAGAAATTTTTGGCGACGAACAAAGACGTGGCATAAAAGATACTTAAAATATTAGAGTGTATCAATTATGCCACCTTTGTTCTATTTATTCATTCCACTTTGGAACATATTCTTCTTCATGTTCACCTAAATCCTGCATAAAACCATTTTGTATATCTAGGTCAAAAATATAATTTTCTATTTCTTCATATTCTTGTTTAGTTAATTTTCTATTGAGTTCCGGAAGTTTTTTTGCATTATATGTTGGAAAATATTGAGCCATAATACTTATAAAAATCTTTTCATCAAAATTTTCTTTTAACCATTTTAAAACGTTCTTACTGTTTTCAATACAATTAGGTAAAACCAAATGTCTTACGATTACTCCTTTTTTCATAATACCACGTTCATCTAAAAGGGGTTTTCCAACCTGCCTATACATTTCTTTAATTGCATTAGATGTAATATCAAAATAATTGTTAATATTAGAATATTTTTTACCCAAGGAATTATCAAAATATTTCAAATCAGGTAAATAAATATCAACTAATCCTTCTAAAAGTTTGAGAGTTTCTATGTTTTCATAACCATTAGTATTATAAACTATAGGAATTACTAATCCCTTATTTTTAGCTATTTTAATAGCTTCTATAATTTGAATGGCATAGCTTGTTGGTGTTACAAGATTAATATTTTCTACATTTTTATTTTGTAATTCTATAAAGATATTTGCAAGTTCATCTATGGATATTTCTTTTCCTTTTCCAAGTTGACTGATTTCATAGTTTTGACAATAACAACAATTCAAATTACAGTTAGAAAAAAACACTGTTCCAGAACCGTTTTCTCCACTTATGCATGGCTCCTCATAATTGAAAATGGAATAAAGTGCAATTTTTACTTTGTCAGTTGCTTTACATCTTCCTATGCTTTTTGTTCTATCTATCTTACAGTTGTGTGGACACACTGTGCATCTCTCTAAATAATTATTCATGATAAATCCCTTCTCATTAATATATTATAACATAAAATTAATATAATTTCTTTTATTAAAATGACATCTTCAGGTCATTTTTGTTAAAACATCATTCCACTACAACAGGTGCAATAAAATTCTCTATTGCGTTGCAAAGTTTTGGATGATGGATAACAAAATGAATTGTAGGATGACTTTCCTTTGAAATCATTACCCATTTTCCTTCATGAATAAAGATCTGGATATTTCTGAAAGCATTGTTATTATTGGTTTGTACTACATAGTTTTTATTACATTTTGCATATTCTTTTGTTAACTTTATATGGGCTATGTATTCTTCATAAGTATAGTAAATTTTTTCTTCGAAAAACATTCCTGAAAGATTAAGAGATACTGGGAATTTTTCAAATTCTTCTTTAGAAAACTCTGTTATTTCATCTAAAAGAGTATTATTTTCAGTGATAGTTTGCACCAATTCTCTTTGATTATTAATAAATTCAAATATTTTTTCTCTATTATCGTTAGGTATGGAACTTCTCTCTAACATTTTATTTAATATATTATCTGAAATAGTAAATATTGGTATGGAAGATAGAATCCTTCTACGGTTACCAATAGTTTTGGAATCAGAATTAATAAAAGCAGTATATAAATTGCTTGAATTTTTTAAATAAATATCCATAAGGGGATGGGCCTTGCTTATTAATGAGTTAGCCTTATCCCTATAGTAAGATACCTCTTCCTTATTATTTGTCAAATAGTATTTTCCTTTATTATGGTTTCCGTTGATACATTCCCCGGAAAGAGCATAATTGCCAGAAACATAATTGAAATGGTGATAGACATTATTTTGAATACCTTTTAAGTAGAAAGGAGAAATTTGCCCCGTCATATAAATAGGAATCCAACTTTCTAAACCTAACATCATTTCTTTAAAAGGTCTGTCGAGGTTGTGAATGATGTCTAAATGCAATCCCTTCTTTAAGGTCATAGCAATGGCAAACATCCACTTCTTACCAAAATCAACATCTTCTGCCATATCTTCCATTGGCATATCACTACACATAAAAACGGGCTCATTTGATTTTGAAAGAACGGTTGCTTTGAAAAAATCCAATTCCCCTTTCTTCATTTCTTCTATACCATAGTAGTTTCTTGAGGTTGGAAATTGAAAAGGTACGCTTGGAACTTTCAATTCATCAAAGTGAATCGTACGGATATATTCATCTAAATCAAAATCATCTAATTTTTTTAAGAAATCATCAATACAGTTATCAGTGCTTGGATTTCTCGAATAAAGCCAACCTTTTAATTTAGATAAGTAATTCGATTGATTAGATAGTTCGGATTTCTCGCACCCAATTAAATGGGAAATTGTTTCCTTTATAGGATTACTATTGTAGCGGCGGACAATATAACTGCAAACAGAATCAATAAATTGTTCTGGGTCCGAAGGTTTTCTCTTATTATTGCGAATTCGGGATAGATTTGATGGGTCCATATTTAAGCTGCGAGACATCTCAGCCATATTAATATTACAAATAGATAAGAGCTTGTCAAAATTATTACTTATTTGCTCAAAGGTATTTGCATTGTTTTCATTTAGGGTACTATTAAAGTTTGACAATACCCTGTCATATGTAATTTTTGATAATCCTTTCGTTGATGCAATTTGTACAAGTGCATTCGTTAAATTTTCTAATTGGGGACTGCCCTTCTCAGGTTTTTTTTGATTATTTCTATATCTACTAATAACGGAAGAAGAAATAGAACTTTTTTCCGAAAGTTCTTTTGCAGAGCAACCTATTATTGAAATATACTTATTTAATTGTTCACTAAAATTCATATTATTAACACCTCTTATTTTTTAGTATAATATATCATAAAAAATTAAAAAATGCAATTTCTAAATTTGGCATTGCTTTTTATAGAAATAATATTTACAAGAGAATTTTAAAGTAGTAATATTTGAATAGATAGCTGAATTTAAAAGCTATATAATAACAATTAAGGAGGAATTAAAAAAATGAGAAACTCAAGAATTTTAATTAAAAAAACAGTAGCAGTACTTATTCTTATAATGATAAGTATAATGTCTACAAATCTTATGAGTGTATTTGCAGGGGCACCAAATGATAATACTAAATTAGTGGTTCAATCCAATAATAATACAAATACAATAGAAATAAGTGGAAATACATTAATATATAAAATAGGAGGAACACAGGTTGGAAGTGTGAGCATTGGAATTCCAGGACATACTGCAACACCGGTAATGAATAATGGAAAAGTTGAATTTCAATTACCAACATATAATGGTCAACAGTATCAAGTTTCTGTTGAAATTATTGAAGAAGAGGGATATCAAAAACAGCCAAGTTATTTCTATCAAGGGAGTAGTCACTTCTTTCCAGGAGATGGTTCGCTAAATTTAGATATTACTGAAAACAATATTCATACATTAGATTTTTCCTTTGAAGAAGAAAATCAACAAGGACCGGGACCAGAGCAACCAGGACCGATGATGGTACAGTATCCATTAGTTGCTTATTTTGATGGGATAACAGAAGGTGTATCTATGAACTCAGATGGATCAATTGTTGTTCCAAATAATTGGACAAATGGTAGAGTTACTTTTAAAGCAAAGATTTGCAGAGTAGGTGGAGAGGTCGCACCAGATGATGGAGAAAATACTCCTGATGCAAATTCACGAGAAGAAATTGCTGTAAGAATAGAAGGAATTGCTAATGGAAGTCAGATAAATGGTTCGGTAACAGGTACAAGAGAATATGTGGATATTAGTGAGAGTTTTAGGAATTATGGTAAATTAACTCTTCATATTGTAAGTGTTGATGAAGGGGGACCGATAAACCAAGCATTAAGTGTAATTACTACAGACTTAATAAACATAAGAGCAGAAGCTCCCTTGGCAATGAGTTTTAGTCTTGGTTCATCAGCAGTTGACCAAGCCATTATAACTAGGGATGTTGCAAAGGATATTTCTATATTCTTTGGAAATACTGAAACAAAACTTACTGCTAGTGGTGTAAATGTTGAAAAAATTACTGGAGTAAATGGAGCAAACTCAAGGATCAATGCAGATGGAACAGCAACTGTTTATTTACCTGATCTAAGTGTTGAAACTACTACTCAGGTAAAGGTAAATATTGAATTAAAAGATGGAAGCACAATTACAAGAACAGTTAATATTAGAAGAACAGCTGTTATGTTAGAGTATGATGATAGACAACAAGAATTAAGGGCTGGTTATGTCATGAATAAAGGATATTTATATAACAATCAAGCACATAATGACCAAATTTTTGATGCATACTTACAAGTAATGTTATATAAAGACAATGTTGTTGTCGGATACAAACAAATTAAAATTGATGATGAGCAAATAGTAAATAGATTAGGAAATAATGAAGCTTGGAGTATTGAAACATTTGATGAGAACCCAATAGTTTTATATGATGGATCTACAGAAGGGATTAATAATGGAGCAATTGAAGGAGTAAATAAAGCTAGTGTATTTCTTACGAATGGACCAGTAGATTTTAATAGTGATTTACCATCCGTAGAATTTGGTATTGGTAGTGGAGTAACTATTGAATTTGGAGGTGAAGAATAATGTTAAAAGCAAATAAAATAACAATAATCATAATTGCATTATTTATTGTAGCAACAATTAGTTCTTCGGTTTTAGCAGCAAGCTTAAGTGAAGTTAAATACGCAGATTCCAAAATCACTGTATCAGGAACTTGTGAAACAGGGAATCAAGCGGCAATAGCAATATTTAATTCAGACAAGCAACCAATATATTTCGCAACTGTTAAAGTTGAAAATAGTAAATTTAACGAAATTCTTCCAGCAAACTTTGATTTTGAAAATGGGGAAACTTTCACAATAAAGGTAGCTAATTATAATGGCGATGAAGTTTCAACTGAGAGCTTTGTAGTAAACACAGAAAATGCAAAGGGTATTGCTGGTGAGGAGGAGAAGGATGTTACCCCTAAAACAGGAGTAACATATAATCTTGAAATATTTTCTTTGCTAGGAGTAGCAGCAATTATTACAAAATTGGTTTTAAAAAAATAAATAATAATAATAAAAAGATGTGCAAATAGAAATTGCACGTCTTTTTTTAAAATTAAATATTGATAAAATAAAAGAATTAATATATAATGAATTGGATGGAGGTAGGATTATGGAAGAAGATATTATGAAATTTGGGATTGAAGAAGCCCAAAAAACTATGAGAGAAAATATTGGGGGGCCATTTGGAGCAGTAATTACAGATTTAGAAGATAATGTTATTTGTGTTGCTTCAAATACAGTTTTAGGAGATTGTGATCCAACTGCACATGCAGAAGTTAATGCAATTAGAAAAGCAGGAAGGATATTAAAAACACATGACCTAAGTAAATGCAAACTATATGCAACAGGATATCCCTGTCCGATGTGCTTATCTGCTATTATTTGGGCAAATATTAAAGAAGTGTATTTTGGATGCACACCAAAGGATGCAGAAAAGATTGGATTTAGAGATGATTTTATTTATAGATTTATAAATAATAATTGTAGTGATGAAGATACTTTAAAAATAATTCCTTTAAATAGAGAAGACTGTTTAGAACTATTTGAGGAATATGCATTAAATAATAAGGAGATTTATTAGAATAAAATTTGGGAGGATATAGTATGAATGAATATATAAATTTAGATTTAGAGAATATTGAAAGTGAACATATATGTTGTGCTATAGGAGATAAAAAACATCAAGGCGGGGTTAATTTAAAAAAAGAATGGATAAAAAATGACTTATCAAAGGGACATGTTTTTAGAAAGTTAAAGGAGCAGGGTAAGATTTTTATAGAGTATGCACCACTTGAAAATGCATGGGTTCCAGTTAGTGGAGAAAATTTTTTATACATATATTGTTTATGGGTTGCAGGTTGTTTCAAAGGAAAAGGTTATGGAAAAGAGCTTTTGGAGTATGCAATAGAAGATGCTAAAAAACAGAACAAAAATGGAATATGTACTTTAACTTCCAAGAAGAAAAAGCCATATCTATCAGAAAAAAAGTTTTTTGAAAGGTATGGATTTAAAGTTGTTGATTCAATAGGGGAGTTTGAATTATTGGCATTATGTTTCAATGATAAAGAACCAAGGTTTAATGAAACAGCAAGAAAAATGGAGATTGAGAGTAAAGATTTAACTATTTTTTATACTGAGCAGTGTCCATATACAAATAATTGTATAAAAGAGACAAATGAATATAAAGAAGAAACTGGGGCAGTCATTAATATAGAGAAAATTGATACATTAGAAAAAGCAAAAAATGTACCATGTGTTTTTAATGGTTGGGCAAATTTTAAAGATGGAAAATATGTATCAAATTTATTGTTAAATAAAAATATGGTTAAAAAAATGTTTGAATAAAATTTAATAGTTAATAGTAAAAAAGAGAAACAGAAATATCTGATTCTCTTTTTTTTGTCAATTAGATTATTTTTCAACTTAATAAAGTTAGTTTTTAATTAATGTTTTTTTCCAGTTATCGTTTCATATAGATTTGTAGAGCAAATATAATCAAATTGTAAAAATCCAAAATAATCCCCTCGCTCAAAATATAGATGTTTTATATCTATTTTATCATAAATAAAAGGTACTAAGAGTTTACAATTATAATCTATTATAGCATATTTATCTTTATCTTGAACAAGAATATAATTTAAATTTCTGTCTATGTAAGTGTATGTTATTATACAAAGCTCTCCTTTATTATTTATTGTAATATAATATTTCTTTTCAATATTTTCAAAAGTGGCTTCAATCAGTCGATCCTCTAAAAAACGAATATCCTTTATTGATTCTAAAAGTAATTTGTATGCATCATATAACTTTTGATGGCCGTTTAAATCATGGATTAAAAATAGGTTATATGGACAAATAGTGATATCCTTGCATATTAATTTCATAATATGATTTCCATATTTGTCAATGACTCCACAAAAATCCCCATCATCATACCTAATAAAACCTTCCTTTGTAATAAACATTTCATCACATTTTTCTAAACAAATTACTTTAGAGTAGTAGTTTTTTACTCCTTTTTTTCCTTCCTCTTCAAATATTTTGTATAGAGTTGTATCATATTTCTTCCTTTTTACATTTTCAAGAATAGTTGTTGAGATGAAATAGATAATAAATATAACAAATAATGAAATAGATGTTACCAAAAAAATAAATTCCATATGCATATCTCCTTTTCTAATTGAAAAAATTCATTGATATGTTACAAAGTATCTTTTTTGTCTTTATAATTTTGAATCTTGATTACAAAGATGACAATTAAAATTAATGCTATTATTGCAAATATTTTTGCAAAATAATAAGAAAAGATTAAAATTCCATAAAATATTGCAATGAGAACTAGTATTTTTATTATATTTAGTATGAGTTTTGAAAAGAGTTTAATGAAACATACTGAAACAATGAGGCCGATACCTAATACAGCTGTTAATATTATTTCTAACATAAAAATCCCCCCTTAAAAATTAAATTATTAATCGATAAGTTTCTTGTGTATAAATGTTAAACAATGAAGAGATTATAACATATTATGTCCCTAGTGTCAATGTTTTCCTTTTATAAAAAGGAACTTAAGAATAAATTAAAACGAGCAACTTCTATCTAATATAGAGGTCGCTCGTTAAAAATTGTTTATATATTATTCAAAATATTATAGAAAGTTTTATAATGCAAAAATATATTTATCTATTTAATAGGTAAACACTAAAGTTTAAGATACTTGCAAATACTAACCAAATGGCATAAGGAATTTGAAGTAATAATAACGAATAATGGATCGGAATTTTTTAATCCAATAAATATGGAAAAAATGAAGAAACTGGAGAAGTAATAAGTCATGTATTTTATAGAGATCCAAGAGTATCTTGGCAGAAAGGGGAAAAAAGTCCAGAAACTATTGACAAAGTGGACATAATGTAGTAAAATAATATGTATTGATTTATAAATAAATACGTGCAAAAGTATTTATTTAAAGTTATTAATTAGTAACTTTGAAATTAAAAAATATCATATAGTAAACACCTATAATTTTTAGTCAATTCAAGAGTATCCAATAAATTTATTAGTTCTAAAGGGGGATGGATTTCAGATGGGATGTTTTGTAGGAGTAAGTAAGTTAGTAAACGATCATTTAGAAAGCAATATAAACAATCATGATTACGCATTTCTCATTCCAGGTACTAGATTTGTTTTAGATGAGTGTGGTTTTGAAAAACATGGATTTAAGTTGTTTTCACAGCAAATGATTAAGAAAGTTAAAAAGGAGACTAACTATTAAAAGTCAAGCCCTTTTTGAAAAAAACTTAAAAAAAAA
>JAUNSP010000005.1 GCA_030539155.1 Clostridia bacterium | reverse complement strand
ATCGTGGATAGAGGTGAAAAGAGAAAAAATGTGCATTTACTATTTGATTCAACCTGCAACCATTTTTTTGAAAAAATGGAAAAAAGTGATTGACAAAGTATTCAAAATATTGTATAATGAGAGAGCATGTAAATGTAGCGATGAAGTAGAATGTGGCTACACCCTTGAAAAATAGGGCTGGAGGGAACTTCTATGGAGTATGTCATGGCAAAGACCAGGCGGTAAGTTTTGAAAAAAGCACTTATCCCAAGCGTATCATGCAACGAACTTGGGTTTTAAAATGTGAAATTTGAAAACACTAGGGTGCATTTAAAACTTTCCTGCTACAATGTAGTAAAAATGGACAGGTATTAACGAAAAGGCAGGTTTAAGGAATATTAAAAGAATTTATAATATAAAGAATTTTCAAATTCAAAGATTACTTGATATTTCAAACTTTAACAGACTTTTTGATGTAAGCTTAGGTCCAAAGAAGGAGGGAAATTTTATGGCAAACAACCAAACAGTAACAAGTGAAAAAATCAGAATAAGATTAAAGGCTTATGACCACGTAGTTTTAGAACAGTCTGCTGAAAAGATAGTAGAAACTGCTAAAAGAACAGGGGCTAAAGTTTCAGGTCCTATTCCATTACCAACACAAAAGGAGATTATAACAATCTTACGTTCTCCTCACAAACACAAAGATTCAAGAGAACAATTCGAAATGAGAACACATAAGAGAGTTATTGATATTCTTTATCCAACACAAAAAACTGTAGAAAGCTTAACTAAAATTGAGCTACCAGCCGGTGTTGATATCGAAATCAAATTGTAAATTAAAAAATAAAAAATATTAAACCATGCTGACAATAATATTATTAGTTAGCCAATAGTTAGGAGGAATTAAAAAAATGAAAAAAGCATTAATAGGTAAAAAGGTAGGAATGACACAAATATTTGATGAAAAGGGGAAAGTTATTCCAGTAACAGTAATAGAAGTTGGTCCATGTGTTGTAGCACAAATTAAAAATGTTGAGACAGATGGATATAATGCAATTCAATTAGGTTTTGGAGAAATGAAAAAGAATAAAATTACAAAACCACAAAACGGACACTTTGCTAAATCAAAATTAGCAGTAAAGAAATATTTAAGGGAATTTAGAGTAGATGAAATTAAGAACTTTAAAGTTGGAGATGAATTAAATGCAGATGTTTTCCAAGAAGGAGACAGAATTGATATTCAAGGTACAACAAAAGGAAAAGGATTCCAAGGTGTTATTAAAAGACACGGACAATCAAGAGGTCCAATGGGACATGGTTCAATGTATCACAGAAGACCAGGTTCAATGGGTGCTTGTTCAACACCAAGTAGAGTATTCAAAGGTAAAAAATTACCAGGACATATGGGTGTTACAACAGTAACAATACAAAATCTAGATGTCGTTAAGGTTGATTTGGATAAAAATATACTATTAGTAAAAGGTAGTGTACCAGGTGTTAAAGGTGCAATACTTAAAATAAAATCAAGTGTAAAAGCGTAAGAAGGAGGGAAAGACAAAATGCCTAAAATAGATGTATATAACATAAAAGGAAATAAAGTTAATTCAGTAGAATTAAAAGAAGATATATTTGGAATAGAACCAAATAAAGCAGTAATACATAGTGTACTTGTTAATTTCTTAGCAAATCAAAGACAAGGAACACAAAGTACAAAAACAAGAAGTGAGGTTTCAGGAGGAGGAAGAAAACCTTGGAAACAAAAAGGATCAGGTAGAGCAAGACAAGGAAGTATTAGAGCATCACAGTGGGTTAAAGGTGGTATAGCACTAGGACCAAAACCTCGTTCATATAAATATACGGTAAATAAAAAAGAAAAAAGATTAGCAATAAAATCTTTACTAAGTTCAAAAGTTTTAGAAAATGAATTAATTGTAATTGATGAGTTAAATATACCAGCAATTAAAACTCAAGAAATGGTTAAAGTTTTAACTAACTTAAAAGTTGAAGGAAAGACTTTAATATTATTACCAGAAAAAAATGAAAATGTTCAAAAGTCTAGTAGAAATATAGAAGGAACAAAGACAACTTTAGTAAATACAATAAATGTATATGATTTATTAAAATATAAAAATCTTATAATAACACTAGATACAGTAAAAAAATTAGAGGAGGTGTATGCTTAAGTGAAACCAGAAGACATTATAATAGCACCAGTAGTTACAGAAAAAAGTACTATGGAGACAGCAGAGGGTAAATATACTTTTAGAGTAAATAAAAAAGCAACAAAAATAGACATAGCTAATGCTGTAGAAAAATTATTTGAAGTTAAGGTATTAAGAGTTAATACAATATCAGTTAGGGGAAAAATGAAGAAACAAGGTAGAACGCAAGGTAGAACTTCTGACTGGAAAAAAGCAATCGTAAAAATAGACACAGAAGCATCAGATATTAAATATATTGGAAAAGGCGGAAAAGAAGTTAAATTAAACAAAAAATACAAATCAGAAATAGAATCATTTAATGCATAAATTAGAAGATAGAAAGTAGAAAATAGAGTTCTAAACTCTAAATTCTAATCTCTAACTTCTAGAATAATATCTAGGAGAGGACTAGGATAATAAAACCTCGAAATACAAATTAAAGGAGAATGAAAAAAATGGGAATTAAACATTATAATCCAACAACACCGTCATTAAGAAATATGACATGTTCTACTTTCGAAGAGATTACTAAAAAAACTCCTGAAAAATCTTTACTTGCTAAAAAGAAAGAAAATGCAGGAAGAAATTCTTATGGTAGAATAACTGTTAGACATCAAGGTGGTGGAAATAGACAAAAATATAGAATTATTGATTTTAAAAGAAATAAAGATAATATGTATGCAACAGTAATTGGTATTGAATATGATCCAAATAGAAGTGCAAACATAGCGCTAATTGAATATGAAGATGGAACAAAATCTTATATATTAGCTCCACAAGGATTAACAGATGGAAGTAAAGTAATATCAGGAGATAAAGTAGATATCAGAGTAGGAAATACAATGAAAATTGAAAGTATTCCAGTAGGTACTATGATTCACAATATCGAATTAAATCCAGGACAAGGTGGAAAATTAGTTAGAGCTGCTGGTCAAGATGCCCAATTAATGGCTAAAGAAGGAAGATATGCACACGTTAGATTACCTTCAGGGGAAATGAGATTAATTTTAGCTAGATGTAGAGCAACAATTGGAACAATAGGAAATGCAGATCATGAGAATATCAAAATTGGTAAAGCCGGAAGAAAAAGACATATGGGAATTAGACCAACAGTAAGAGGTTCTGTTATGAACCCAGTAGATCACCCTCATGGTGGAGGTGAAGGTAGAGCTCCAATAGGTCACGCCGGACCAATGACACCTTGGGGTAAACCAGCGTTAGGATATAAGACAAGAAAGAAAAATAAAAAATCAGATAAATTTATAGTTAAAAGGAGGAAATAAAAGCAATGTCAAGATCAAGTAAGAAAAAACCTTTTATTGCACCAGAATTATTAAAAAGAGTAGATGCAATGAATGAATCTGGAACTAAAGAAGTTCTTAAAACATGGTCAAGAGCATCTACTATATATCCACAAATGGTTGGATATACAATAGCAGTTCATGATGGAAGAAAACATGTTCCAGTATATATATCAGAAGAAATGATAGGACATAAATTAGGAGAATTTGCTCCAACTAGAACTTATAAAGGTCATGCTGGAGAAAAAACAACTAAAAAGAAATAAATGTGTGGAGAAATGTGAAAATGTAAAAAGGTAAAAATATATTGCCTTGATACTTATTACAAAATACACACTCATAACTTAAGTAATAAATGAGGAGGTAAATAAAGTGAGTAAAAACCAAGAAGTGGAAGCAATGGAAGAAATAATTCCAGAGGCAGCAGCAACATTAAAATATGCTAGAATTTCAAGTAGAAAAGTAAAAATTGTAGCAGATTTAATAAGGGGAAAAGATGCAGCAGAAGCGATTGCTATATTAAGAACTACACCAAAGGCAGCATCAGAAATATTAGTGAAAATTTTAAAATCAGCTATGGCTAATGCGGAGAATAATCATAATATGACATCACAAAATTTATATATATCAGAAATATATGCTAATCAAGGACCAACATTAAAAAGAATTAGACCTGCAGCAAAAGGTTCAGCAGTTAGAATAAGAAAAAGAACAAGTCATATTACAATAATTTTAAGAGAGAAAGTATAGGAAGGAGGATTAATAATGGGACAAAAAATGCACCCAAATGGGAATAGAGTTGGTGTTATAAGAGATTGGAATTCAAAATGGTATGCTAACTCAAAGAATTTTGCGGATTATTTAGTAGAAGATAACAAGATTCGTAAATATATTAAGAAAAAATTATATGTTTCTGGAATTTCTAAAATAGAAATTGAGAGAACAGTTAAATTTGTAAAAGTAAATGTTTACACAGCTAAACCAGGTTTAGTGATAGGAAAAGGTGGAAATCTTTCAGAGATCCTTAGAAAAGAATTAGAAAAAATGATAAATAAGGAAGTAAATTTAAATATAGTTGAGGTTAGAAATATAGATATAGATGCCCAATTAGTTGCAGAAAATATTGCAGCGCAATTAGAGAGAAGAATTTCATTTAGAAGGGCAATGAAACAATGTATGCAAAAAACTATGAAAGCTGGAGCATTAGGAATTAAAACTGCTGTATCAGGAAGATTAGGTGGAGCAGACATGGCAAGAACAGAATTTTATAAAGAAGGTACAATACCACTTCAAACTTTAAGAGCAGATATAGATTATGGATTTGCGGAGGCTGATACAACTTATGGTAAAATAGGTGTAAAAGTTTGGATATATAAAGGAGAAGTTCTTCCAACTAAGAAAGCAAAAGTGGAAGGGGGAGAAAAATAATGCCATTAATGCCAAAAAGAACTAAATATAGAAAACAACAAAAAGGTAGAATTAGAGGAAAAGCAATGAGGGGTAATAGAGTAACAGACGGTGAATATGGAATACAATCTTTAGAAGCTGGAATGATTACAACAAATCAAATAGAGGCAGCCCGTGTTGCAATGACTCGTTATATAAAAAGAGGTGGAAAAGTTTGGATCAAAATTTTCCCAGATAAACCTATAACAAAGAAACCAGCAGAAACTCGTATGGGTAAAGGTAAAGGTGCAGTTGAATATTGGGTAGCAGTAGTAAAACCTGGAAGAGTAATGTTTGAATTAGCAGGGGTACCTGAAGAGGTTGCTAGAGAAGCTTTAAGATTGGCTTCAATGAAACTATCTGTTAAATGTAAATTTGTTAAGAGGGAAACAGAAATAGGTGGTGATAATGATGAAGATAAATAAAATAAAAGAAATGTCTTCACCAGATTTAGAAAAAGAATTAGGAGAATTAAAAACTGAACTATTTAAATTAAGATTTAAATTAGCTACTAATGGTTTAGATAATCCTATGAAAATCAAAGAAGTGAAAAAAGACATTGCTAAAATTAAAACAGTGTTAAGGCAAAGAGAAATAGCAACTAGAAATTAGAGGAGAAAGGATTAAAGATTTAATTATCTAACATCTAACTACTATCTAACTTCTAGAATAAGAAAGGAGTAATTAATATGGAAGAGAGAAATCTTCGTAAAGTATTAGTGGGTACAGTTGTTTCAGATAAAATGGAAAAGACAGTTGTAGTGGCAGTTGAAACAAGTAAAAAACATTTGACTTATGGAAAAGTTCAAAAAAGAACTTACAAATTGAAAGCCCATGATGAAGAGAATGTTTGTAAGGCTGGAGATAAAGTAAAAGTTATGGAAACAAGACCGTTATCAAAAGATAAGAGATGGAGAGTTGTAGAAGTAATTGAGAAAGCGATAATAAAATAGTAAATGAAAGGAGTGGACTAAAAATCATGGTACAACAACAAAGTATATTAAAGGTTGCTGATAACACTGGAGCAAAGGAAATTATGTGCATTAGATGTTTAGGTGGTTCATTTAGGAAATATGCAAGAATTGGTGATGTAATAGTAGCATCAGTAAAAAGCGCAACACCAGGTGGAGTTGTAAAAAAAGGTGATGTAGTGAAAGCCGTTGTAGTTAGAACAAAGAAACCTACAAAAAGAGCGGATGGTTCTTATGTAAGATTTGACGAAAATGCAGCAGTTATTATAAAAGAGGATGGTAATCCAAAAGGAACTCGTATATTTGGACCTGTGGCTAGAGAATTAAGGGATAAGGAATATATGAAGATATTATCATTAGCCCCAGAAGTACTTTAATATTTAGAGATTAGAGTATAGAAGTTAGAAATTAGTGAATAGTATAGAAGTAAAAAAATTCTAACTAACTAACATCTAACTATCTGATATCTAAAACAATAATTAAAAGAAGTAGAATTTAGAAATTAGTGAATAGTATAGAAGTTGAAGAATTCTAACTAACTAACATCTAACTGTCTAACTTCTAGTTCAAGAAATAGAGGTGAAATTAAAATATGAAAATAAAAAAAGGTGATAATGTTCAAGTTTTATCAGGTAACGATAAAGGTAAAACAGGAGAAGTATTAGAAGTTATACCTAAGAAACAAAAAATAATTGTTAAGGGTGTAAATGTAAGAAAAAAACATATAAAACCAAGAAAACAAGGAGAAGAAGGTGGAATAATACCACTAGAGTGTGCAATATATGCAAGCAAAGTTAATGTAGTATGTTCAAAATGTTCAAAAGCTACTAAAATTGGATATAAAATAGAAAATGATAAGAAAGTTCGTATTTGTAAAAAATGTGGAACAATAATAAAATAATAGATGAAAGGAGGACTTAAAACTCATGCAAATTTTAAGAGAAAAATATCAAAAAGAAGTAATACCAGCAATGATGAAAAAGTTTAACTACAAATCAGTGATGGAAGTTCCAAAAATTGATAAGGTAGTTATAAATATAGGATTAGGAGATATCAAAGATAACCCAAAATCATTGGAAAATGCAATGAATGATATAAAATTAATTACAGGACAATCTGCAATAATTACAAAATCTAGAAAGGCTATAGCAGCTTTTAAATTAAGAGAAGGTGTTAATATAGGATGTAAAGTTACATTGAGACAAGGAAAAATGTATGACTTTGTTTATAAATTATTCAATGTAGCACTTCCAAGAGTTAGAGACTTTAGAGGAGTTTCAAGCAATTCTTTTGACGGAAATGGAAACTACTCAATGGGAGTTAAGGAACAACTTATGTTCCCAGAAATAGAATATGATAAAATAGACAAAATCAGAGGAATGGATATAATTTTTGCTACAACAGCCAAAACTGACGAGGAAGCAAAAGAATTATTGACATTATTGGGAATGCCGTTTAAAAATTAGTTTTTAAAAACAAAATAAAAATTAAAGGAAAGGAGATTTTTCATGGCTAAAAAATCTTTAAAAGTAAAACAACAAAAAACTCAAAAATATGCAACAAGGGAATATAATAGATGTAAAATATGCGGAAGACCTCATGCTTATATTAGAAAATTTGGAGTATGCCGTGTATGTTTTAGAGAATTAGCACATAAAGGAGAAATCCCAGGTGTTAAAAAAGCAAGTTGGTAATTGAAGTGAGAGGTGAGAAGTGAGAGTTGGAATGTATATTTTCAAGAGAGATACACAGATATAACTTAAAACTTTAAGCTTTAGATAGAACTTAGACAACACAGAATTAGGATATAAAAATAAAAAAAGAAAGGAGTGAATCTAAATGGTTACAACTGATCCAATAGCAGATATGTTAACAAGAATAAGAAATGCAGGGAGTTCAAGACATAAGACTGTAGATATACCATCTTCAAATGTTAAAAAGGCTATAGCTGAAATATTATTAAAAGAAGGATATATAAGTTCTTATGAAGAAATAAAAAATGATGTACAAGGAGCAATAAGAATTACTTTAAAATACAGTGAAAAAGGTACAAAAGTAATTTCAGGATTAAAGAGAATTAGTAAACCAGGATTAAGAATATATGCGGCAAATGATAAATTGCCAAAAGTATTAAATGGTTTAGGAATTGCCTTAATTTCAACTTCTAAAGGAATAATGACAGATAAAGAAGCAAGAGCACAAAAATTAGGGGGAGAAGTATTAGCATATATATGGTAATTGAGAAGTGATAGATAAGAAGTGGGATGTGAGAAATATATATCAAAAAAATTTTTTAGAGTAATATATATTTAACTATCTAATTTCTAGAACGAAAGGAGTGAATTAAATGTCAAGAATAGGAAATAAAGCTATAACAATACCTGAAAAGGTTGAAGTAAAATTAGAAAATAATCATATAACAGTTAAAGGTCCAAAGGGAACTTTAGAAAGAGACTTACATACAAATATGACAGTAGTTATAGATAATAATATAATTAAAGTTACTAGACCTAATGATAATCCTGAAAATAGAAGTTTACATGGATTAACAAGAACATTAATAAGTAACATGATAGAAGGTGTTCTTAATGAATATAAAAGGGAATTACAAGTTAATGGAGTAGGATATAGGGCAATGAAGAAAGGAACTAAATTAGTTTTAAATTTAGGATATTCTCATCCTGTAGAAATGGAAGCACCAGAAGGAATAACTTTTGATGTGCCAAATCCAAATCAGATAATTGTAAGAGGAATAGATAAGGAAGTTGTTGGACAAACAGCAGCTGTTATCAGGACTAAGAGACCACCAGAAGTATATAGAGGAAAAGGAATTAAATATGCAGAAGAGCATATTAGAAGAAAAGAAGGTAAATCAGGTAAAAAATAGAATTAAATAGATTCAAATTTAAGAATTCGATAAAAATACTTGAAAAATTATATAAAGAGGTGATAAAATGGTAAAGAAGATAAATAGAAAAGCTGAAAAAACAAGAAGACATATTAGGGTACGTAGAAAAATAAGTGGAACAGAACAATGCCCAAGATTATGTGTTTATAGAAGTAATAGAAATTTATTTTTACAAGTAATTGATGATGTTGCAGGAAATACACTAGTAAGTTGTTCAACATTAGATAAAGAAGTAAAAAATAAACATTCAAATAAGGAAGCAGCTCGTGAAGTAGGAACAATAATAGCAAAGAAGGCTTTAGAAAAAAATATAAAGACAGTTGTTTTTGATAGAGGTGGATGTATATATCACGGTGTAGTTAAGGAAGTTGCGGAAGCCGCAAGAGAGGCCGGATTAGAATTTTAAATAAGAGGTGAGAAGTAAGAGTTGAGGAGTGAGAGGTTAGAAATTAGAACAAAAAGTCTTAATTATCTAACATTCTAACTATATAACTCTAAATGACTTCTAACATCTAATTTCTAAAACGAAAGGAGTGAATAGGGAGTGCAAGAAAATAATAATTCAGAATTAAAAGAAAAAGTTGTTGCAATAAACAGGGTAGCAAAAGTTGTTAAAGGTGGTAGAACTTTTAGATTTAGTGCAGTAGTTGTAGTTGGTGATGAGAATGGACATGTTGGTGTAGGAAATGGAAAGGCATCAGAAGTTCCAGATGCAATCAAAAAGGCAATTGAAGAGGCTAAAAAGAATTTAGTAAAAGTTCCAGTAGTTGGAACAACTATACCTCATGAATATGTAGGAACTTTTGGTAGTGCAAAGGTAGTATTAAAACCAGCTAGTGAGGGTACAGGAGTTATAGCAGGAGGAAGTGTTAGACCAGTACTAGAACTTGCAGGATATAGAGATATTAGAACAAAAGTTATAGGAACAAACAATCCAAGAAATGTTGTATATGCAACTTTAGAAGGATTAAAAAGTATGAGTACAATAGAGCAAGTGGCTAAAAAAAGAGGAAAATCAGTAGAAGAAATTTTATAAATTTAATTTATACAGGATACTTCAAAAAAAAGGAGGTGTAAATATACGATGAAACTAGGAGAATTGGAATCTACACAAAAAAGAAAATCTAGAAAAGTGCTTGGTCGTGGTATGGCTTCTGGAACTGGAAAAACTTCAGGAAAGGGACATAAAGGTCAAAAAGCAAGAAGTGGTGGAGGTGTGAGACGTGGTTTTGAAGGAGGTCAAACACCATTATATAGAAGATTACCTAAAAGAGGATTTACAAACATAAATAGGAAAAATTACACAGAGGTAACATTAACAATGTTAAATAAATCTGAAAGCGAAGAAGTCACAGGAGAGAGCTTAATCGCTGAAAGAATAATAAGTAAAATAAACGACGGTATAGTAGTAATTGCAACAGGAAATTTAGAAAAAAAATTAACAGTTAAAGCTGTGAGATTTACTAAAGCTGCGAAAGAAAAGATAGAAGCTTTAGGAGGAAAGGCTGAGGTGATTTAAATTGTTTAAAACAATAAAAAATGCACTAAAAACACCAGATGTTAGGAAGAGATTAATATATACATTAATATTAATAATAATATTTAGATTAGGTTGTTACATAACAGTACCAGGAGTAAATTTATTTACCCTAGCAGAAGCAATGGGCAGTTCATCAGGAATTGCGGGACTGATAGATATTATTTCAGGAGGGGCATTTTCGAGATTTTCATTATTTGCAATGTCTATAAGTCCATATATTACCGCATCAATAGTAATACAGTTATTGGGTATGGTAATACCATCTTTAGAGAGATTAACAAAAGAAGGTGGGGAACAAGGCAGACGTAAAATTGCTAAATATACAAAATTACTTACAGTAGTATTAGCATTTATAGAAGGATTAGGATTATTTATTACATATAAATCATCAGGAGTATTCGTGGATACAAGCTTTATTACAGGGGTAACGGTAGTACTATCGCTTATGGCAGGAACAGCAATATTGATGTGGTTAGGAGATGAAATCACCGATAAAGGGATTGGAAATGGAATATCTATGATAATCTTTGTTGGTATTATCTCAGGATTACCAAGAACGATAGTAACGCTATGGAATTTAATATTTAAAACAGGAGTATTTAGTACAACAGGTTTTTTAGCAGCTTTAGGGGTACTTGTAGGGGCAGTTATATTAGTTGCAGCGGTTGTATTTGTACAACAAGCTGAAAGAAGAGTGCCTGTGCAGTATGCAAAAAAAGTTGTAGGAAGGAAGATGATGGGAGGTCAAAATACGCATATACCATTAAAACTTGCCATGGCAGGGGTTATGCCAATAATTTTTGCTTCATCATTTATGACTTTCCCTGCGATGATTATACAAATGTTTGATAAAAATATTGCTACAGCAACGGGATTCTGGGCAACAATATATAAATTTTCAGTAGCAACATCATCATCAAGTGTAGGCTTTGGATATACAGTAGCAAATGCGTTAGTTTATCTATTATTGATATTAGGATTTACATTTTTCTATACTTATGCTACATTTAATCCAGCAGAAGTATCAAATAATATCAAGAAAAATGGAGGATTTATACCAGGAATTAGAGCGGGAAAACCAACAACACAGTATTTATCAGGTATAATAGGAAAATTAACATGGTTTGGTGGATTATTCCTTGCGATAATAGCAATACTTCCAATGCTTGCAAGATTTATGCCAATAGATTTAAGTTTTGGAGGAACAACTATCTTAATCGTAGTTGGAGTTGCGCTTGAAATGGTACAACAATTAGAGTCACAATTGGTAATGAGACATTACAAAGGATTCTTAGAATAGAAAATATATTATTAAGGGTAAAAAATATAAAAAGGGAAATCTTTTTATATTTTTTTTGCCCTTTTTATATAATAGGAAAGTTCTCCTTCCCTATTATATAAAAAGGGCTTTGCCCTAAATTAATGCACACAAAAATTTTTGGCGCATGAACAAAAACGTGGCATGGAGAGAAATTTAAAAGTTTAAAGAGTATTAATCATGCCACTTTTGTTTAATTTATTTACTTCGTATAAATAGATTTTGCAAAAGGTGGGTTGTTGTGGTCCAAAAGCCTATTTTTTTCACTGAGTTTTTTGATACTACATTAACAGATCCTATTATTTCGTCGTTTAATTTATATTCAATCTTCCCTAAAATACTTCCACTTTCAATAGGGGCAGAAGTAATATCAGGAATATTGATAATTTGTTCTACATTTTGTTCATCATTTTTTCTTAATAGGACGCCTGAACTATTTTCTAAAATCCCTTCTACTGTTGTGGAAATTCCTTTTGACACATTAATATTCTTAACAGTGTCTCCTTTATTTCCAAAACTCTTATAAATGTAATTTGAAAAACCATAATTTAATAATTTTTGGCTATCAGCGAAACGGATACTAGTTGTTGGGGCTTTCATAATAACGGCTATTAAGGAAAGGTTATCTCGTGTTGCGGAAGCGGACAAATTATATAATGCAAGGGAGGTAGAACCTGTTTTTAAACCTGTAGTCCCATTATAATTTCTAATTAATTTATTAGTATTTACTAATTCTGATTTCCCATCACGAAGGGAATCCATCCAAATGGTGGTGTAATTTGTGATAGATGGATGATTAACTAACAGTTCCCTTGACATTAGTGAAATATCAAAACTTGAAGTTAAATGTCCATCTTCATCTAATCCGTGGCAATTTTTAAAACACGTATCATTCATTCCTAATTCAGAAGCGCGGGAATTCATTTGTTCAACGAAGGCTTCCTCGCTTCCAGCAAGATATTCTGCCATTGCGACAGTACAATCATTTGCACTAACAACACAGATTGCTTTTAACATTTCATGAACTGTAAGAGTTTCTTTAGGATCAAGCCATATCTGAGAACCACCCATATTACTTGCATTCTCAGAACAAGGAACAGAATCTTCAAGTGTTATTTTTCCAGAATCGATAGCCTCCATAATAAGGAGGATTGTCATTACTTTTGTAACGCTTGCGGGTCTTAGTTGTTCATGAGAATTATGTTCAAATAAAACTTTGCCACTATTTTGTTCAATTAGAATTCCAGAACCAGATTCTATAGTTAAGGAATTTGTAGATTCAATAACATCCCCAGATGTTTCAACCGTATTTATTATATTTTCGTCAGAAGAGATGCTACTTGCATTTGTTTCAATGTTATTATTTTGATTATCGATAGTATCAGGGGAGTTGGTAATATTATCCCCTTCAGCGGACCAAACAAATACATTGTCTAAACTTGATGCAAAACATATGGGTGAACAAATAAAAGATAGAATGCATATCATAGCAAATAATTTTAAATACCTTATTAAAAATTTCATAAAATCCCTCCAATAATTATTAAATCATATGAGACAAATATTAAGAATATGATTATTTTTTTTATTTGACTTTTTTAAAAAAAAATATTACAATATAAATAGATTAGGAAGAGAATAGGAGAAAAAAGTATGAAGGGGAAGAAAAGAAAAATAGTTTTATTAAGTTTCATAGGATTATTATTACCTATTTTTATATTTACATTAAATAGTGGAGAAATATCCGATGCTATTTCGAAACAAACGGTTAATAATGATTATTTTGATATAACGGGCACAAAATTGAATGAACAGCCTAAAATAGATGAAATTATTGAAAAAAATTCAAATACAGTTGAAACTCAAGAAATCATAAAAGAACAAATTGATTTAGAGTATATTACTAAATATAGAAATGATAATAGTTTACCAAAAGGGGTAATGCAGGTAGAGCAGGCAGGACAAAATGGACTGCAAGAGATTGCAGTGAGAAAAATATATGTAAATAATGAATTACAAAAAGAGGAACAATTAGATAGTAGAGTAATAAAATCTTCTGTAAATAAAATTGTAAAAGTAGGAACGGCAGCTTATACAAGTTCATACAACGTAAAAATTGGAGATACTCTATATGTAACACCGATTAATGCTTCTATAAAATTTGAACCTAATAAAGATAGTGGAAAGATTGTTTCAATAGGAAACGGGAAAGATGTAAAATTACTTGAAATGCAAGATGAATGGTACAAAATACAATATGGTAAGTATGTAGGTTGGATAGAGAAAGAAAATTTAACATACCTAAGTCAAGCAAAGATAGAACAGATAGCATCAGGTTATAAATCAAGAGGGGAATTGCTTGCTACTTTAAATTTTGATATGAGTTTAAACAAGAAAAGTGGATTATCATTAGAGCAGTTTAATAAAGTATTAGCAGATAATAGTGGAGATAAAAATAGTATATTTAATAGTAATGCACAATACTTTTATTATGCAGAACAGCAATATAATGTAAATGGTATATTTATAGCTGCAATAGGAATTCATGAGAGTGCCTGGGGAACATCAAAAATATCTAAGGACAAAAAGAATTTATTTGGATATGGGGCATATGATTCGAGTGCGTATACTTCGGCGTATGATTTCAAAGATTATAATGAAGGAATAGATTTAATCGCAAGGGTACTTGTAAAATACTATTTAAATCCAAAGGGTACATCTATCTATGAGGGGCAGAGTGCAACGGGAAGTAACTACAATGGACCTACATTAAGAGGTGTAAATACGAAGTACGCAACAGATAAAAAATGGTGTAATGGAGTATATAAATGGATGGAATACCTATATAATAGATTGTAACTTGCAATTTTTTAAATAAAAGTGTATAATATTAAAAGACTTTATTAAAAAATAGAAAGTGTTAATTTGAGAAAAGAGGGTAAAAATGAGAATATTAAAAGAATTTAAAATACCAAATTTTAAATTTCCTAAATTCAGATTAGGTGAAATTGGTGAATTAAAAATAAATTTTGATGAAATGAAGAAAAATCAAGAAGATAAGGAAAGAAAGCGAGTAAAAAACTATGAAACAACTTCATATACTACTATTCAAGAGGTTTTTAAAGAGGTTACAAGAAAATATGGTGAAAACGTATGCATTTTAGAAAAATATGAAACAAAGGGAGTGTTTAAAGAGATAACATATTCTCAATTCGAAAAGGATGTAAGTGCCCTTGGAACTGCACTTTCAGGTTTGCTGGATTTAAAAAATGAAAGAGTAGCAATTATTGGTGAAACTACATATCAATGGTACGTTTCCTATATGGCAATGCTTTGTGGCTCGGGGATAGTAGTCCCAATAGATAAAGAATTACCAGCAAATGAGATTGAAAATGTATTAAGAAGAGCAGGAGTTCAAGCAGTTATTTATAGTACAAAGAAAAAGGATGTTATAAAAAAAGTAGAGGATAATTTACCAGGTGTGAATTTCTTTATAGAAATGAATTCAGATAAGGAAATAGAGGATCGAAAAGTTGGATTAAACCATTTAATAAATATGGGAAATAAAATGATTGAGAAGGGTGATGATTATTTTGAAAAGGTAATTGTTCAACCTGATGACTTTAAAGTACTATTATTTACTTCCGGAACGACGTCAAATGCTAAAGGTGTAATGCTTAGCAGTAGAAATTTGGCTGAAAATATAAATGCTGTTAGAGCATATGTAATAGTTACTGAAAAGGATAGACTTTTTTCAGTACTTCCACTTCATCATACTTATGAATCAACAATTGGCTTTTTAGTACCTTTTTCCGTGGGTGCATCAATAGGTATTTGTCAAGGTTTAAAATATATTGTTCAAAATTTAAAAGAGATAAAACCAACAATAATGTTAGGGGTACCACTTTTAATTGAAAATTTATATAAAAAAATAAATGCTAATATTGTAAAAACAAAGAAGGACACAATGGTAAATTCAATGATACATGTAACAAATGCGCTTAAAACGGTTAATGTAGATATAAAAAGAAAAATATTTAATGAAATATATGAGAGTTTGGGGGGGAATTTAAGGTTAATAGTTTCGGCAGCAGCTCCGATAGATGCGAAGGTTGGAAAATGGATTGAGGATATAGGAATATTATTTATTCAAGGATATGGTCTAACAGAAACAGCGCCAATCTGTGCGCTTACACCTGATTTTGAAACAAAGGTAGGTTCAGCAGGGAGAGCAGTAAATTGTTCAGAATTAAAAATAGATAGTCCAAATGATAAGGGCGAGGGTGAGATACTCATAAAAAGTAAAACTTTAATGTTGGGATATTATCAAGATGAAAAGGCGACAAATGAGGCAATTGAACTAATTGATGGTGAAAGATGGTTTCATTCAGGGGACGTAGGGTATTTAGACAAAAATGGATTTTTATACATTACAGGAAGATGTAAAAATGTGATAGTAACACAGAATGGAAAGAATATTTATCCAGAGGAGATAGAATTACTATTGGGAGATATACCAGAGATAAAAGAGTGTATGGTATATGGAAAGGAAAATGAAAATAAAAAAGACGACAGAGAACTTATTTTAACTGTTAGGGTAATTCCAAATTATGATGAAATTGCAGTAATTCATGGAAAAAACAAGACAGATGATGAAATCTATGATATAATCTGGAACCAGATAAAGGCAGTAAATAGGACATTAACATCATATAAAGCAATAAAAAAACTGGAAATAAAAAAAGGTGAATTTGAGAAAACTACAACTATGAAGATAAAAAGATTTGCAGAAATAAAAAAATAATAGTAAAAAATAAATTTTTTTGTTTTTTCTATTGACAACTCGATTTTTATGTAATAAAATTATAATGTAGATTAGTATTTATAGATAAAATATGTAAGATATAAAATAATAGGAAAAGGGGGGTTTACAATGTCAAGATGGGGTAGATCCGGCATAGTAAACGTGAGAATGGTAATCACAGAAGAAAAAATTTTATCAAACATAGATAAAATTCATAGGATAATAAATCCAAATAGTAAGAAACAAATTATAGAATTAGAAGAGGATTCTTATTTTAAAGATTTAATTGAATCTGTAAAAACATATTTGATTGAATATCCGAAGAAAAAGAATTTTCCAGTTAGTGTATATAAGGCAGCTTATGAATTAGTAGAATATGCTACAAATCAGTTTGAGGAGAATACAAAACAAATAGAAGAATTAATAAGACAAAGGGAAAAAAACATCTCTTTGGCAGGTGTATTAAAAAATACACTTGGAGCAGTTGAGAATAAAGAATCAGGTTGGAAGGATAGAATAAAAGAAATTTCTAATGATTTTCAAGGTGATATAATAGATACTTTAGGTCAAATAGGAAGACTAAAAACAAAGGATTCTCAAAATTATCAAGAAGCGGTAAAACTAATTAATTCAAAAATAAATAATTTAGAGGTAAATCTTCATATTGAAATAGATATGGAGAGAATAGAGGATAGGTCTAAAGCCTTAAGTTATATAGGTATAGAAGTTGCTGAAGCACTAAAACTTATACCTAAACCAGAGGAAGAAATACAAGAGGTTGAGGAATTTGAAGCTATTGAAGAACAAGAAATGGAAGAATATTTCGAAGAAACCAGAGTAAGTGTAAAGCAATCTATTTGGTCTAAATTTAAAAGTAGTAAATTAGTAAGAGCTATAAAATACGTATTCCAAATAAGAGTAGTGTTAGAATTACCAGCACTTCCAGAGGGAAGAGGAGAATTTTAATAAATAAAGAACAAGCGGACAATTATATAAATACATTGATTTGTACTTATATAACTGTCCGCGTATTTTTTGTGTATATTAGTTTAGGACGTAGACTTTTTTATATAATAGGTAATTGTAAAATTTCCTACTATATAAAAAGAACTGAGAAAAAGTAACTTTTCCCAGTTCTTTGTTTACTTTCTTATTTTTATTAATTAGCTATCTTTCTGTTTTTTTGATTTGAAAGATGGAATTAATAAACTAAATCCAGCGATAAAGATTAATAGTGAAGTAAATACGTTAATATATGGTATTTTATCTAAAATCCAAAGTGCAATTGTTGTAAGAATAATACAATTCATAGGAGTAAATACTTTTCCACTTTTTTCACTAAGTTTATTAGAAATTAGTTTTCCAACCGTAATATTTACAATTGCTGTTGATAATGTAATTAGTAGTAAATATAATAATGTTAATAGTAGTGATAATTTTATTCCAATAAATGTTACTAATAGTAAAACAATTACTATAGGTGCAAGTATCAAAGTAAGTAATCCGTAGATATATGTTTGTGGAGCCTTAAATCTTTCTACTAAATTATCAACGAATTTTGGTGCAAATTTGAGAGTAAAGAAAGCTACTACTATAGTATAGAATAGTAATCCTAAAATTGACTCGAATAATGATGATACAGTAGGAGTTTTTGAACGAGGTGTAGTTATTTTGGATGAAATTTCACCATTTACCACGCCTTCTGGAACATTAATTTCACTTGGTACACTGTATTTTAAATTTCCTGATATTGAGCAGGTATCACTTATTGAAAGCGATTCATTAACTGAAATATATGCATTCCTATTTATTTGACCGTTAATAGTAACATTATTTGCAAATGCACGGAAATCTCTTGCAATAAGACCTTCATCAGATAGAGTAATATTACTTGCACATCCGTATAGGTCATATACAATACCATTTATAATCAATTCTTGAGTTACAACAAATAAATTACTATAAATATATCCACTTTCGATAATAACTTTTTCAGCTACTACAAATAAATCTCCACCTATTTCTCCGGAAATAGTAACTGTACTTCCTGAAATAAAGGCATTTCCATCGATGATTTTATCTACCGTTATATTATCTCCTGACATGTAATAATCTTCATAAATCCATTTATCGTCCTCAGTTTTGTTTTCCTCTTGTGTTGCTTGTTCACCATTAACAGGTGTTTCTTCAGATCCTGTAGAGATATCATCTTTAATTAATGTTTCGTTATCGTCATTAGTGGCAAAAGTAAATGAAAAGTTAAATAGTAAAACAAAAATAAAGATAATACTTACAATCTTTAAATTTTTTATAGACATAAAAAATCCCCCTTTAATTTAATAATATAAATTAAATATATATCTTTATGGGTAAAAAGTCAATAAAAATAATGAAAATAGTAACAAAAAAAATATAAAATAATATAATATATTAAAGAGGGGTGGTAATGTATTATGTTGTGTGCTCTAAGAAAAACCATAGGGGTATGTTTAATAGGGTTTGGATTAGGAATATTATTAGTATTATTACTGCCTTTAGTAGGTTGGTTATTTTGTATAGGGGCAATTATTTTAATAGTGGGGTTAATGTGGTTAATATGCTAAATATAATAAAAAAAGGAGTGGAGTAAATGAAGATAGTAGTAAAAAAAGTACCCAAATGTTTAAGGGGAATTGTGAAAATGATATTTGGGATACATAATGATAAAGGTTAAAAAAATTTTGGCACACAAACAAATATGCAGACAAATATTCAATAAAGATTATTAAATATTTGTCTGCATATTTGTTTTTTATATAATAGAAAGTTTTTGCAATCACTTATTATATAAAAAGGGCTACGCCCCAAACTAATGCACACAAAAATTAAAAAAAATTTTTGGCGCATGAACAAAGACGCAGCAATGTTTGAGTGTATTAATCATGCCACTTTTGTTCTTTTTAAGAATTAAGCTCTTGTAACTTTTCCAGCACGTAAACATTTTGCACATACAGAAATAGTTTTCTTTTCTCCGTTTTCTAGAGTTTTTACTTTTCTTAAATTAGGTTTCCATGTTCTTGAACTTCTCCTTGAAACATGAGAACGAGCTATACTTATTTTATTTCCATGAGATATCGATTTCTCACAAACTTCACATTTTGCCATGTTCTGCACCTCCTATATGTTAAAAATTAACACTTTGACTATATAATATAATAACATAAAAAACAAAAAAAAACAAGTCTTTTATGTATTTTTTTCAAAACTTTTCTAATTTGTGTTCACTATTTGAAAAATAAATTTTATAATTAATTTATGGATGGGGGAAACCCTAAAATAAAAAAATTAAAACAAGGAGGATAGTGTATAATATGATGTGCTTTTAAAATCCACACACCATATTATACACTATTCTTGCTTTTGTTGAGTATGTATTGAAAAAGTATTCTTTTTTTTAATTTTTTATGATATAATTAAAGAGAAGTTATTTTACAGAAATTTACTTATAAGTAAGGGGGAAGAAATGTTACAGTTAAAAAAGATTTCAAAACAATATAAAACAGGCGATTTAGTGCAAATAGCATTAAATGATGTAAGTCTAAATTTTAGGGATAATGAGTTTGTTTCAATTTTAGGTCCATCAGGCTCTGGAAAGACGACACTATTAAATATAATTGGTGGATTAGACCGATATGATGATGGCGATTTAGTAATAAACAATATTTCTACAAAGAGGTATAAAGATAGGGATTGGGATTCTTATAGAAATCATACGATTGGTTTCGTTTTTCAAAGTTATAATTTAATACCACATCAGACAATACTATCTAATGTAGAATTAGCATTAACAATTGGAGGAATATCAAAAAGAGAGAGAAGAAAAAGGGCAATCGATGCACTAGAAAAGGTAGGATTAAAGGAACAAGCACATAAAAGGCCAAATCAAATGTCAGGAGGGCAAATGCAGAGAGTTGCAATAGCAAGAGCTTTAGTTAATAATCCTGATATTTTATTAGCGGATGAGCCTACAGGAGCATTGGATACACAAACAAGTTTGAACATAATGGAACTATTGAAACAGGTAGCAGATGATAGATTAGTAATAATGGTAACGCATAACCCTGAGCTTGCAGGTGCATATTCAACAAGAATTGTAAATTTGCGAGATGGAAAAATAATAGGAGATACAAACCCATTTATATCTAATGAGAAAGAGGTAGTAAAACCGAAACATAAAAATTTAGGAAAGACATCAATGTCGATGTTTACAGCGTTCACACTTAGCTTGAATAATCTACTCACAAAAAAGGGGCGTACAATATTAACATCGTTTGCGGGGTCGATAGGTATAATCGGTATAGCTTTAATATTATCATTATCGACAGGGTTTCAGAATTATATAAATAAGGTACAAGAAGACACCCTAACCTCATATCCATTAACGGTTACATCAGAAACAGCAGATACAACATCAATGTTACTTTCGATGGTTGAAAAAAATGATGAGGAAACAGGAAAGGATGGCGTAATAAAAGAAACACAAAATATGGCAAATATGTTTTCAAAAATAGGAAAAAATGATTTAAAATCTTTCAAAAATTATTTGGATGAGAATCAAAAAACAGTGGATGAAATGGTATCGTTTACACAGTATTTATATGATATAAAACCATTAATATATACAAAAAATAATAAACAAGAGATAACAAGACTTAATCCAAGTACGCTAATTTCGAATATAAGTGGAAGTTCGAATTCAATGTTGCCAGCATCAAATGCTTCAGTTTTTAATGAAATGATTGATGAAAGGGAAATAATCGAGTCACAATATAAAGTTCTAGCAGGAAACTTACCGGAAAAATATGATGAAGTAATGTTAATCTTGCCAGATCCAAATAGTATTTCAGATTTATTACTATATAGTTTAGGATTAAGGGAATCAAAAGAATTAGAAGATATGATATCTAAAGTCTTGCAAGGGGAAGAAGTTCAAAATGATAATATACCTTTAGAGTTTTCCTATAAGGATTTAATGGATATACAATTAAAATTATTAGATGCCACAAGTACGTATAGATACAATGATAAATATAAGGTATACGAAAGTATGACAGAGGATGAAGATTTTATGGAAAGTGTATATCATAATGCATTGAATTTAAAAATTGTAGGTATTGTGTGCCCAAAGGATAACTCAAATTCAATTAGTTTAATGTCTGGAATTGCATACACAAAAGATTTAACGAGATATGTAATAGAAGAGGCATCAAAATCAGAAATTGTTAAGAAACAATTAGCAAATGGGGACATAAATGTATTTAGTAACAAAAGTTTTGAGGATGATGATAAGGCATCAGGATTAGATTTCAAAGATATGATTTCGATAGATAAAAAAGCATTAGAGTCTGCATTTGGAGGGAAAATTAGCGAAAATGATATAAAAAATATGACACAAGGATATATGAATGAGATTTCCTCAAGTATCACAGCAGATACGGAAAAGGCGGAAAAAGACTTTAAAACTACATTGGGCACACTTACAAAAAACTTATTGAATGATTATATAGATAAAAATCAGGTGGCTGGGATTGCTTCAATAAAAGGAAGAGATGTAGATAGTGTTGTAGATGAATTTTTAAAAACAGAAAGTAGTAAGGAACTACTCTCAAAAATGGAAAGTGATTATATAATTCCACAAGATACTTTTTCTACGATGTATACAAATATGATTAAAGGATTTTTAACACAATACATTAGCATAAGTTCTGCGGGAAGTGGGGAGAATGAGCAAACTAACCAAAATGAAAATATGGGTGAAGTTGGTGGCGCAGTGTTAGTAAAGAGTGCAGTAAACCAGATGGTTGAAACATTTGTGAATCAAGAGGCAATAGCTCAAGCATCAAAAACGATAGCGGTAAAAATGACTGAAGCGGCTATGCAAAAAAATGTATTATCAAAAGTTGGAGAACTTACATCGAAATTAATGAAAAGCATGGCAAGTGCCTTCAAAGTGGATGAGAAAAAAATAGCATCGGCGTTTAAATTTAATTTAGATGAGGATGAAATGAAAAGACTTATAGAAACAATGTATTCTAAAAATGCAACTGGGAGTGCAAAAGCAAATTTAAGTACACTTGGATATCAAGATATAGAAGAACCATCTAGTATATCATTCTACTTTAAGGATTTTCAGTCAAAAGAAAAATTTATAGATTTTTTAGATAATTATAATAAGAAAATGGAAAATGAAGATGAAGAAAAAGTTATAAAATACACAGATATAACAGGGACATTAATGTCCTCAGTAAAGGTAATTGTAGATAGTGTAAGTTATGTTTTAATAGCATTTGTAAGTATATCATTAATTGTATCATCAATTATGATAGGAATAATAACATATATCTCTGTATTAGAGAGAACCAAGGAGATAGGTGTATTAAGGGCGATAGGGGCATCGAAGAGGAATATATCATCAATATTTAATGCGGAAACATTTATTGTAGGACTTTTTGCAGGAATTTGCGGAATCTTAATTACCACCATATTATTATTCCCAATAAATAAGGTTATAAATACATTAACAGGAAATCTTGGAATAACGGCAGTTCTCCCTGTAGAAGGAGCCATAGCATTAGTAATTTTAAGTGTAATTTTAACGTTGATAGGGGGATTAATTCCATCAAAACAGGCAACAAAAAAAGATCCAGTATTGGCATTAAGAAATGAATAAAAAACATGGGGTACCCATTTAAGGATACCCCTATTTTTTATATAATAGGAAAGAAGTTTAAAATGTTTGAGTATATTAATTATGCCACTTTTGTTTCTATAAAATAATACAAATTAGTCCACCACTGCCTTCGTTAATAATTCTCTCTAAGGTTTCTTGAAGCTTATATTGTGCATCTTCGGGCATCTTGCAAAGCTTATTTTGTAAGCCTTCGTTTACCAGTTCATGAAGATTTTTTCCAAAGATATTTGATTCCCAAATCTTTTTTGGATCATTTTCAAATTCAGATAAAAGGTAATTAACAAGTTCCTCAGATTGCTTTTCACTACCAACGATAGGAGAGACCTCTGTTTCGATATCTGCCCTAATCATGTGAATAGAAGGAGCTTTTGCTTTTAATTTCACTCCAAAACGTGAACCTTGTTTAACCATTTCAGGTTCATTCAAGATTAATTCTTCTATTGACGGAGTAACAATTCCATATCCCTTTGCTTTAACTTCTTCTAAAGCAAAAGCAATTTTATCATATTCTCTTTTTGTTGAAGATAAGTCGGTGATAATAGAAAATAGATCACCCTCATTTGTAACATCTATTCCAGAAACTTCGGATAGTATTTTATAAAATAATTCATCATCAATAATAACAGAAATACATACTTCACCGTTTTCAAGTTTTATTTCGTCAATTGAAACATTTTGAATAATTTCACTATTTTTTAGATTATTAGCGCAGTTTGCAACCTCATCTAACACTTTAATATTGGAAAAAGTGTTTCTAATTTCGTCGAAAAGTTGATTTTTTAACCAGTGTGAATTTGTTAAATTATTTACCCAATTAGGGAAATTGATATTAATTTTTTCGATAGGAAATTGATATAGTATTTTTCCAAATATTGTTTCAATGTCATTTATATTCATATTATTACAGTCAATAGCAAGTACGGGGGTTTGATAGGTCCTTTCCAATTCATCTTTTAAATTTCTAGTATAATCTGAGTAGGGATTATTTGAATTTAAAATTATTACAAAGGGCTTATTTAAGGCCTTTAATTCATTAACTACTCTTTCCTCTGCTTGAATATAGTCTGAGCGGGGAATATCAGTAATACTTCCATCACTTGTTATTAAAACACCTATTGTGGAGTGTTCGGTTATTACTTTTCGAGTTCCCATTTCGGCGGCAACTTCAAAAGGTAAATCTTCATCAGACCATGGTGTTTTAACCATTCGAGGAGTATCATCCTCCAAATGACCAATTGCATTGTTAACCAAATAACCTACACAATCAACTAATCTTGTTTTTAATTTTAAATTATTGTTTAGTGAAATTTCTATAGCTTCATTTGGAATAAATTTTGGCTCTGTGGTCATAATAGTTCTACCAGAAGCGCTTTGTGGCAATTCATCCAAAGCTCTCTCTCTTTGATATGAGTCATTAATATTTGGAATTACCACTAAATCCATAAATCTTTTTATAAAAGTAGATTTCCCTGTTCGAACAGGACCAACAACACCAACATAAATATCACCATTAGTACGTTTTGCTATATCTTGATATAATTTTATATTTTCTTCCATAAAAAACCTCCTTAAAGAAAATGTTTGTACATAAATGTTAGTTAATATATATTAAGAGCATTTGGAAGTTATGACAAAAAAATGAAAATTAATAGAATATATATTATAAAATTTGTCTATTCTGTGGTGTAGTTTATAATAACCCTTAATCAGTAACATTTGTAACGTAATTTAATTAAAATCCTCTTGCACTATTATGTAAAATATGATATAATAATTAGTGACGGAGAAAAGGGATTTTCTCCAAAATAGGGGGCAAAAAATGAATGATAGAATAGTAATAAAAGGTGCAAGAGAACACAATCTAAAAAATATTAACTTGGAAATTCCAAGGGATAAATTAGTCGTAATTACGGGACTCTCAGGGTCTGGAAAATCTTCTTTAGCTTTTGACACATTATATGCAGAAGGGCAAAGGAGGTATATGGAAAGTCTGTCATCGTATGCAAGGCAATTTTTAGGGATGATGGAGAAGCCAGATGTGGACCAAATTGATGGATTATCACCAGCTATATCAATAGATCAGAAGACAACTTCAAAAAATCCACGTTCAACAGTAGGAACTGTTACAGAGATTTATGATTATATGAGATTGTTATATGCGAGGATTGGAGTTCCACATTGCCCTGAATGTGGTAAGAAAATAGAAAAACAATCAATAGATCAAATAATAGATAATATATTAGAACTCGAGGAAGGAACAAAACTGCAAGTATTAGCACCTGTTGTAAGGGGTAGAAAAGGTGAGTATACAAAATTATTACAAGAATTCTCAAAGGAAGGATTTGTTCGTGCTAGGATAGATGGTGAGATCTATGAATTATCTGATGATATTGATATAGATAGAAAGAAAAAACATAACATTGAAATAGTTGTAGATAGATTAAAGGTTAAACCCGAAATTCGTTCACGACTTACAGAGTCTGTTGAGTTAGCGCTTAAGTATGCAAATAAACTCGTCCTAATAGATGTTATCGGGGGGGAAGAAAAATTATTTAGCCAAAATTATGCATGTCCTGATTGTAATATAAGCATAGAAGAATTGACTCCAAGGATGTTTTCTTTTAACAATCCTTTTGGGGCGTGCCCAACTTGTATGGGACTTGGGTATTTAATGAAGATGAGTGTGGATTTAGTAATTCCAGATAAAACAAAAACTTTATATGATGGGATTAAAGCTTTTGGTGCTAGTAATATGAAAAAGGGTGATACCATGGCAAAAATGTATTTTGAGAGTATTGCTAGATATTATGGAGTAGATATTTCTAAACCAATTAAAGAATTGCCAAAAGATTTTATGGATAAAATACTTTATGGAACAGGTGATGATATAGTTGATTTTAGCTATGTAACATCGGCCGGCGAGAGAAAATTTTCAAGTTCTTTTGAGGGAATTATTCCTACTTTAGAAAGAAGATATAGTGAAACAAAATCACCAGGAATGGTTTCATTTTATGAGATGTATATGAAAGATAGTCATTGTACAGATTGTGATGGTGCGAGATTAAGGAAAGAAAGTTTATCCGTTACTGTGGGAAATAAAAATATTGTGGAAATGACTGAAATGTCTATTGTAAAATTAAAAGAATTTTTAAATAATCTAAAATTAAATAATATGCAAAGAATGATTGCAGCACAAATATTAAAGGAACTTAATGAGAGATTGCAATTTTTGGTTGATGTAGGTTTAGATTACCTAACTCTTTCAAGACCCTCAAAAACATTATCAGGGGGAGAAGCTCAAAGAATTCGTTTAGCAACACAAATTGGCTCTGGATTAACAGGTGTTTTATACATACTCGATGAACCAAGCATTGGACTTCATCAAAAAGATAACGAAAAATTGATTAGAACTTTAAAGAAATTGAGAGATTTAGGGAATACTGTAATAGTTGTTGAACATGATGAAGATACAATGTATGCTGCAGACCAAATAATTGATATAGGACCAGAAGCGGGAGTACATGGAGGAAAAGTAATGGCTCAAGGTACTGCGGAGGAAATAAAACGTATACCAGAATCTATAACAGGTCAATATTTAAGTGGAAAAAGACAAATTAAAGTACCTAAAAAAAGAAGAAAGTCGAATGGAAATTCCATCGAGATAAAAGGGGCTACGGAGAATAATTTAAAAAATATAGATGTGAAAATTCCATTAGGTCAGTTTGTTTGTGTGACAGGAGTTTCAGGTTCTGGAAAATCAACCTTAATTAATGAAATATTATATAAAACAGTTGCAAAAGTAAAGAATAGAGCCAGTGAGATACCAGGTAAGTGCGAAGATGTTACTGGTTTAGAAAATATTGATAAGATAATAAATATAGATCAATCACCAATAGGAAAGACACCTCGTTCAAATCCAGCAACATATACAGGAGCATTTGATTTAATTAGAGATATTTTTATGGCTACAAATGAAGCTAAAATTCGTGGATATAAAAAAGGTAGGTTTAGTTTTAATGTAACAGGCGGAAGATGTGAATCTTGTAAAGGTGACGGAATTCTAAAGATTGAAATGCACTTTTTATCCGATGTATTTGTACCTTGTGAGGTTTGTGGTGGAAAAAGATATAATAAAGAAACTCTAGAGGTAAAGTATAAGGGTAAAAATATTTCTGATGTTTTGGATATGACAGTTGAGGAAGCGTTAGAATTTTTTGAAAATGTCCCAAAAATAAAAAATAAGATTAAAAGTTTATATGATGTAGGTTTGGGTTATATAAAATTAGGTCAACCCTCAACGACTCTATCTGGAGGAGAGGCTCAAAGGATTAAACTTGCAACAGAGCTTTCTAAAAGGGCAACAGGGAAAACTTTATATATTTTAGATGAACCAACAACAGGTCTACATATAGCAGATGTTCATAAATTAGTTGATATACTTCAGCAATTGGTTGATACTGGAAATAGTATAGTTGTAATTGAGCATAATTTAGATTTAATTAAAACAGCTGATTATATAATTGATTTAGGGCTAAATGGAGGAGATAAAGGGGGACAAATTGTTTGTGTAGGTTCACCAGAACAAGTATCTAGAATAAGGGAATCTTATACAGGAGAATTTTTAAAAAAATATTTATAAAAGAACAAAAGTGGCATGATTAATAGGATTATATAAAAAAATAATGTTTTGGAATTTACCAAAACATTATTTTTTTAGAATTTCACCCAATTAGGGATTTTATTTAAAATCTAATCTTTTTCTTGTTTTTTTCTTTCTTTTAATAATAAGTTACAGTATGAACTACAGTCACCCTGTTGCACTATAGAATATTCAAGATAAAATTCAAACATTTCTAAAATTGTTTCATCTTCATAATCTAAATCGTTTGTTCTGTAGTCTAAATTCCTAAAAAAGAATTTTGTGAGTTTTTTTATGACTTTATCTTGTTTTTTCCAGTATAATTTTAATAAATAATGTATCTCGTTGATTCGATCTTGAATGATTTTTATTTGTTTTGAACTGTCATTCCCGTTAAAATGATAGTCATATAGTTTATCCTTTTGTTTAAATAAATCTCTTTTTTCATCATTTAAAGCTTCAGTAATTTCTTGAAGGTCTAAAAAATCTTTTCTTAATCTCTCGAATTTTTTCATTGATCTCTCATTCATAAAAATTCCTCCTTAATTAATTTTAATTTTAAAATTAATTGAACACTACTAAAAAGTTACAAGAATATTATAACACTAAAAAGGGATTGTGTCAATAAGTTTGAGAAAATTTAAAAAAGTACTTGACAAAACGTGAAAAATTATGTAAAATAGTAAAGTAACTAATTTAAGTAGTAGAAAATCGCACCTTAAATAAGGAGGTTTTGCCAATGGATAATAGTTTTGAAATTAAACCAAACGGTAATGGCGTTATAGCAGGGGAACTAAGTTTTGCAGTTAACCCTAAAACAAACTATTTAGTTATTAGACTAAATAATTCAGCATTACCTAAAATAATTGAAAGTGACTCTAGTGATGTAATTAGAATAAGTGTAAATGGGGAGTCAAATCAAATAGGAAGTGTTAGTTTTAAAGAATATTCAGAGCAGAAGTCAGACATAACTATTGAGAATGTTGATATAGAGGGATGTCTCATTATTGTTCCTCAAGATATATCTCTAATTGTGAGGGTAATTGATAACCAATCTGGAGAGATTATTAAATCAGATGGAAGAAGTGAACTGTTAATTTGGTAAATAATAGTGTAACTTTTTAAGGAGATTTATAAAATTTAGTAAAGAAGAAAATAGCAATTTATATTTTGCTATTTTCTTCTTTTGTATAATATTGTGGATAAATATATGACTAAATTAACAAATTATTAAAATTGTCTGCTTTGTTGTATTGCATTTTAGCGAAAAAGTGGTATAATAAATATAAAATTGTTATTATATAAAAAGGAGTTGAGTAATTTGAAAAACTACAAGTTAAATCCAGATAAGGAATATGTAAAAACAATATTGGAAGGAATCTATAAAAAAGAGGGTCATTGTCCATGTAGAGTAAATATTGATGATACAACACTTTGTCCGTGTGATGAATTTATAAAAAAAGGTGAATGTAAGTGTAAGTTATATGTAAAGAGATAAGAAATAAAAAAGTTGACAAATTATTGATTGCTGTGTTCATTTTTTTATATTAATTTAAAAAATGACATCTTACTCCTCTACCGCAAAACTGGTACTTTTTCTGTTAAGTTAGCATAATATATACAAAATAAGAAAGCAAAAAAAGGAAGGTGGAATTATGAAATCCTACATAGTTGAGGGAGGAAATATATTAAGTGGGGAAATAGAGGTGTCTGGTTCGAAGAATGCTTCGTTGCCAATTTTAGCTGCAAGTATATTAAATGCGAATACAACAAAATTATATAATATACCTAGAATTCAAGATACAAAAATTACATTAAAAATATTAAAATTGTTAGGTTGTGAAGTAAAATCAAAAAAAGGTAAAATAGTAATCGATTCTAAAAATATATACATAACAGAAATACCAGAGGAATTAATGAGAGAGATGAGGTCATCAATTATACTAGCAGGAGCATTAATTGGAAGGTTTAAAAAGGTAAAGTTTTCATATCCAGGAGGATGTGATATAGGCTCAAGGCCAATAGATTTGCATTTGAAAGCTTTTAGAAAATTGGGCATAAAAATAGAAGAGAAATCGGGTTTTATTACATGCACTTGTGATAAAATAGTTGGAAATGAAATATCACTCGATTTTCCTAGCGTTGGTGCTACAGAAAATATAATGCTTGCAAGTATTTTTTGTGAAGGGGTTACCTATATAAAGAATTCTGCATTAGAGCCTGAAATTGTCGATTTGCAAAAATTTTTAAATAAAATGGGTGCAAAAATAGAGGGAGCTGGAACAAGTATAATAAAAATAACTGGTGTAAAGAATTTAAAAGAGGTGTCGTACAATGTCATGCCAGATAGAATAGAGGCAGGGACATTACTTTGTGCAGCGGCAGTTACGGGGGGAAATTTAAAACTTAAAAATATAGAAACAGAACATATAGAGGCAATTATAGATAAATTGAGAGATATGGGGTGTGAACTTGAAGTAGAAAAACGACAGGTAGAATTGAAATCTATAAGGAAAATAAAGGCAATAGATATAAAGACAATGCCATATCCGGGTTTTCCAACAGACCTGCAATCCATATTTTCGGCTGTACTTACAGTTGCAAAAGGGACGTCCATAATCACAGAAAATATCTTTGAAAGTAGATATAAGTGCATGAGTGAATTAAAGCGAATGGGGGCAAAGGTTACTATTGATAATAGAATTGCAGTTATAAAGGGAGTAAGGAAGTTAACAGGAAGTAATGTTAAAGCAACAGATTTAAGAGGGGGAGCGGCACTACTAATAGCAGCTTTGTCTGCTAAAGGTAAAACTAAAATTGATAATATAGAATACATTTTAAGAGGATATGAAAGTTTGGATAAAAAATTAAATAAATTGGGAGCTAAGGTATATATAAAAGATAATAAATAAATAAATTATTTCTATAGTAGACTATGTATTTAGTCTATTATAGAAATATAGGAGAAAAAAAGAGGTGTGATAGGTGTTTAAGGTAAAAAAAGAAAAAAATACAAATTTAGTATATGCTAAAAAAAAGAAAGTAAAGAACAAGAAAAATAGAACTTTTGACAATCAAAACAATAAAGAATTTGATGCTGATAATGAAATAATAATAGGTATAACAAAAATTCCAGAGAAAACTAAAAAGAAGGTCAAGCAAAAAAAGAGGACAAGACCTAAGAGAACAAGAATAAAGAAGAAAAAAAGGGGTGTAAGCAAAAAAGGCGGTAGAATAATTACTATTTTGATTCTCATAATGATTATTTTAGCAACCTTAACGATAGCACTTTACTCTCCAATATTTAATATATCAGAAATAAGAGTAAAAGGAAATAATAAGGTATCGGCAGAACAAATAATTTCATTATCACAGATAAAATTGAATAAGAGTATATTTAAAATTAATAAAAGACAAATTACCCATAATATAAAGGCAAATTCTTACATAGAAAATTTACAAATAAAAAGGATTTTGCCAAATATAATCGAATTAGATATAAAAGAGAGAGTAGCAACATTTATGTTGAAATACGAAGATAATTATGCTTATATAAATAACCAGGGATTCATACTTGAAATTTCTACTGAAAAAATAGATAAAATAGCTATAGAGGGATTTAAAACAAAAAAGAAAGATATAAAAACAGGGGAAAGAATAAGTGATGAAGATTTAGAAAGTTTAGGACAAGTTTTAAAGATAGTAGAGGTTTGTAGCAGTAATGATATATTAAATATAGTATCAGGTATTGATATTTCAGATAGAAATAATTATATAATAGATTTTGAAACTGAAAATAAAAAAGCGTATTTAGATTATACTTCAAATTTAACTACAAAAATTTTATATATAAAAGGAATATTACAAAGGGAAAAAGAATATAAGGGAGAAATTTTCGTTAATATGGATCTAAATCAATCAAATCCATATTTTAGAGAAAGTGTGTAAGGAGGCAAAATGAAAGAAAATAAAAAGAGTATGGTGGTATCTTTAGCATTAGTATGTATAATATTATCTTATTCTATATGCGTACAAATAAAAACAATAAAAAATATAAATTTAACAGTAGCAGAAACAAATACTGATAATGATTTAAGAAATCAGGTTTTAAAATGGAGGGAGAAATACGAAAATAAATATAGAGAGTTTGAAGATACTGAAAAAAAGTTAAAAAAAATAAGGGAAACTTCAACCAAGGATAATGAAAGTGCGGTACGGTATCGAACAAGAAATAAAAAGTAATAATTTATCATTAGGACTTACAGATGTTGAGGGCAGTGGTGTTGAAATAACACTAAAAGATAATTCCGAGGTAACGGCGGAAAGTTTGAGTACGTTAGATAGTATAGAATACTATTTGGTGCATGCTATGGATATAAGATCATTGATAAATGAATTAAAAAATGCAGGGGCCGAGGCAATTTCAATAAATGAACAAAGAATAATTTCTACATCAGCAGTAACCTGTGAGGGAAATGTTATAAAGATAAATGGAGAAAAGATAGGATCCCCATTTACAATACAGGCTATAGGGTCCCCAGAATTATTATATGGATTAGCTAGACCTGGGGGATATATTGAGTTGTTAAATGACACTGGGGTAATAGTAGAAATTAATAAATCAAATAGTATAGAGATTCCAAAATATAATGGGATCATGAGCTTTAAATATGCTAGAGTTTTTAAATAGATTAAGAGGTGAAAGAGTTTGAAAAAGGGAAAATTAACAATAATTGTAACCTTAGGAATAATTACAATGTTCCTTATGGCCCTTATTTTTATTCAATTTAAAACAGTTGAAAAAACTAATTTAAGTGATATAGAGAATCTTAGAGAGACAGAATTAAGGGAACAATTATCAAGTTGGAAAACTAAGTATCAAGAAGTAAATTTAAAGATAGAAGAAAATCTTTCAAAGATACAAGAATACGAAAAAAATGTAAATACAGAACAAGAATCGTCGGAGTTATTAAGTAAAGAATTAGAACAAACAAATATATTGTTAGGTAAGGTGGATTGCATAGGAGAAGGTGTTGTTATAACATTAAATGATAACGATGAATATGACATAACGGCTTCTGATTTATTAGAGTTAATAAATGAACTGAATTATGCGGGGGCAGAAGCAATATCTATTAATGGACAAAGGTTAACTAGCAGAACTGATATAGTGGACGTCGGAGATACGATTATAATAGGGGGGCAAAGAATTGCTGATCCATATGAGGTTAGGGCAATAGGAAACCAAAAGTACTTAACAAGTACATTGAGTTTAAAGGATACAGGTTTTATAGATAAATATAGTAACAGTGGAAAATCAGTGAAATTAGAAACTAGTGAAAGAGTTATAGTTGTAAAGTATAATAGTCAAATGAAAATAAAATATATAAGGGAGAGTGTAGCACAATGATAGTATTAACAATAATTATAGGATGTTTAATAGGGGTGATAATAGGGGTAAATGCACCTATCATATCATATACATATTCAAGTTATTTAGCAATTGCCATAATTGCAGCATTAGATTCAGTATTGGGGGCAATCAATTCATATCTAAATAACAAATTTGATATGAAAATATTTTTGTCAGGATTTTTTGGAAATGCAATACTTGCAATTTTATTAACATATCTAGGTAAAAAATTAAATATAGACATAAATTTAGCGGTAATAGTAATTTTAGTTGGAAGAATGTTTAACAACTTAGGTTCTATAAGAAGATATTATATGAAAAAGTTTTAAAGAATAAAGTATGTAGAAATACCTAGTATTACGGCATTATTACAGAAATGTGTCAATTGTATAACAATTATATTACAAAAATATTACAAAAACCCTTGACAATTTTCAAAAAATATAATATTCTAGGAGCAGGTAAAAATTTAAAATATATAAAGCTAAAATTTATTGGAGGAGAATGTACAGTGGCAGTAAATGATATAATTGTAGGGATGGATATAGGAAGTTCTAAAGTGAGCTTGTACATAGGAAAAATTAATAATTTTAATCAAATAGAAACAATGAGCAACATCGAATGTAAGTGTAATGGAATAAAAAAAGGTAAGATAATAGATGAAAATGAAATTTCCTTAGCAATTTCAAAAGTTATACAAAATGCGGAAAATGAAATTGGAATGAAAATTAATTCAACATATCTCACTATTCCAGGGAAATATATTACGATAGTTCAAAATAGTATAGTAAAAGAAGTAAAAGATAGATATGCAGGTATTTCAGTGAAAGATGTAACTTCTTCAATTAAATTAGTAAAAGATATAGATGTTCCAGAGGGAAGTTATATTATAGATGTAGTGGCAGATACATATATTTTGGATAATGGAAAAGTAGTACAAGATCCTGTTGGATCGCTTAGTTCAAAGTTTACAGTTAATGGACAAGTAATTTTAGCAGAGAGAGAATACGTAAAGCAGATTACATCGATATTGAAAAAGGCAGGGTTAGAAATAGATGGAATAATACCAATAACGCTTGCCGAGAGAAATTTTATATTAGATAACAATGAATTAAATGAAAATATTTTATTATTAGATGTAGGGGCAGAAAACACAGAAATAGGAATATTTGATGGAAATAGTTATCTATACACTAATACAATACCTCTTGGTGGAAATAGCATAACAAAAGATATATCATTAGTTTTAGATATATCTGAAGAAGAAGCAGATAAATTAAAAAGGCAATATGGATTAGCATTAAGATCATATATAGATAATGATAACGAAATATTATTAACCACACCTAAGGGTGATTCAAAAGGAAAGGTTATTAAGAGTTCGGAATTAATAGAAATAATGGAAGCTAGAATAGAAGAAATATTCACTATAATTAACAAAGATATAATGATGCAAGGATTGAAATCAAAGATTAATGGAGTGATATTAACAGGTCAAGGGATTACTAACATAAATAAGAGTGATGTAGCTGGAAAAATTATTTTAAATATACCAGTAAAGATTGCAACAGGAAGGTTAGTAAGCACAATACGACCAGAATATAGGACCGCATATTCATTAGTTAGATACATAGCTGGAAAGGCCTATATGAAAACTGTATCAAGTAGTATAGAAGAATTTTCTGAAAATAATTTCTTAAGGAAAACACTTGAAAAAGTTAGAGAATTTTTTTATTCGTAAGACAACCTCGCTTAAAAGATGCACATTTTAAATATTAGTGCTTAAGCAGTAAAATAGTTTTTAATATTTTTAAAATATAATAACAAATGAATAAAATACAATATTTAAAGATAAATAAAAAAAGGGGGAAAACATAATGATTATGGACAATATGGAAGAAGGCACAATGTTAGATGGTGTAGCTACAATAAAAGTAATAGGTGTAGGAGGCGCTGGAAACAATGCTGTAAACAGAATGATTGATGCAGGAATAAGAGGAGTAGAGTTTATAGCAGTAAACACAGATAAGCAAGATATTAAATTATCAAAAGCAGGAACAAAAATTCAAATTGGTGAAAAAATCACTAGAGGTTTAGGAGCAGGAGCTAATCCTGATATAGGAGCTCAAGCTGCTGAAGAAAGTAAGGCAGAAATAGCAGAGGCATTAAGAGGAGCCGATATGGTATTTGTTACAGCCGGAATGGGTGGAGGAACAGGTACAGGGGCAGCTCCAATAGTTGCAACATGCGCAAAAGAAATGGGAATATTAACAATAGGAGTTGTTACAAAACCGTTTACATTTGAAGGTAAAAAAAGACTTTCTCAAGCTGAAAGAGGAATAGAGAGCCTAAAAGGAAAGGTAGATACTTTAGTAGTAATTCCAAACGACAAATTACTTCAAATAATTGATAGAAAAACATCAATGTTAGAAGCGTTCAAAATGGCAGATGACGTGTTAAGACAAGGTGTTCAAGGTATATCAGATTTAATTTCAGTATCAGGTTTAGTAAACTTAGACTTTGCTGATGTTAAAACAGTAATGTTAAATACAGGAATGGCACATATGGGAATTGGTAGAGCATCAGGCGAAAACAGAGCAGAAGAAGCTGCAAAACAAGCAACACAAAGTCCATTACTTGAAACATCAATAGAGGGAGCTAGAGGAGTAATAATAAATATAACAGGTGGAGCAAACTTAGGATTACATGAAGTAAATACAGCAGCTGAGTTGGTTCAAAGAAGTGTAGACCCAGATGCAAACATAATATTTGGAGCAGTTATAGATGAAAGCTTAGATGAAGATATAGTAATAACTGTTATTGCAACAGGCTTTGAAAAAGAGCAATTAGGAACAAGTGGAATAGCTTCAAACATTGTGGATAGAGTATGGGAAAAGAAAATGAATTCAATCCCAGCATCAATAGAGAATAATACAGCATTAGGAGATTTAGAGATTCCATCTTTTATTAGAAACAAAAATAAAGCGAATAAATAATAGAAAAAAGTAAAATATTAAAAAAATAATGTGAAAAACATTAAAAAAAAAGGAAATATATCTATATTTGTAGATTATTTCTTTTTTTTTTGACTATAAAGTGACAGTCTTTTTAAATAGAATAATATACAATAAAACAAATAAAATATAAAAGAAAGGAAAAAGAAAATGATAATTTACCTGGATATTGTGTTTTTTGAAAATCTTATCATGAACTATATAATTTTATATGCTACAAATTACATATTAAAAAAGAAAGTAAAAATAATAAAAATAGTAATAGCAAGTACTATAGGAGCCATATACTCTATAATAGTATATTTAAATATATTAGAGATATATTCTGGAGTGATAATGAAAATAATATTATCAGTAGTAATGGTGTATATTGGAACGCAGGCAAAAACAATATATAGGGAATTATTAATATTTTATTTAGTATCATTTGTCTTTGGAGGGGCGGCTTTTTCACTTGTTTATTTTATAAAACCACAAAATATAATTAATATAAATGAAAGTTTTATAGGAAACTATCCAATAAAAATAGGAATATTGGGTGCAATACTAGGTCTTTTCGTAATGACATTAGTATTCAAATTTGTAAAGAGTAAAATAACAAGGAAAGATATGATATATATTTTAGGTATAATCATAGAACAAAAGCAAATAGAAGTAAAGGCAATGTTAGACACTGGAAATATGCTAAGAGAGCCCATAACAGGTAATCCAGTAATATTAGTAGAAAAAGAAGTGTTATACAATTTGATAGACTCCGAGATATTAAAAAATGTTGAGAAAATAATAGGAGGTGATATGGAAATCAAAAATAAAAATCTTTTATCAAGATTTAAGGCAATACCGTACACATCGATAGGAAAACAAAATGGTATACTTTTGGGATTTAGAGTAGATAAAATAGTATTAAAAGGTGAATATTCAAATGAAGAAATAAAAGATGTAGTAGTTGCAATTTATAATAAATCCTTTACAAAAAATAATAAGTACAATGCACTAATAGGGATGGACGTAATTGAAAGGAGCGAAAGAAATGAATATATTGCAAATTTTAAAGGATAATATAACTGTTATCTATAACAAATACATAGAGAAAGAAACACTTGAGAACTTACCCATATTTTATATTGCAGGGAGTCAAAGTTTACCTGCGCCGTTAACAGAGAAGGAGGAAGAAGAGTTATTAAATGAACTTTCTAAAGGAAAGTTAGAAACTAGACAGATACTAGTAGAACGAAATTTGAGATTGGTTGTATATATAGCTAAAAAATTTGAAAATACTGGTATCGGTATAGAAGATTTAATTTCAATAGGGACAATAGGATTGATGAAGGCTATAAATACATTCAATACCGATAAAAAAATTAAAATTGCGACATATGCATCTAGATGTATAGAGAACGAAATACTTATGTATTTAAGAAGGAGTAATAAAATAAAAGGGGAAATATCTATTGATGAACCTCTTAATAAGGATGGTGACGGAAATGAATTATTACTATCGGATATATTGGGAACGGAGGCGGACATAACATCAAGAGGAATTGAGGATGAAGTTGATAAAATGTTATTAAAGGATTCTATATCTAGGTTAAATAAAAGGGAAAAAAATATAATGGAATTAAGGTTTGGATTTAATAATGATGATGAGAAAACACAAAAAGAAGTTGCGGATATGCTTGGAATTTCGCAAAGTTATATATCTAGGTTAGAAAAAAAGATAATAACTAAAATAAAAAAAGAAATTTTAAGTAAAACTGGGGGAT
>JAUNSP010000103.1 GCA_030539155.1 Clostridia bacterium | reverse complement strand
TTTTTAGAAAATTTACAAAAAACAAATTACACGTTAAGGGTTTTTATATCTAAAATGGCTGAGACCATTGGTATATAAGGAGAACTTTCCTATTATATAAAAAATAAAGACATTTCAACACTAATTTGAAATGTCTTATAAAGTTTAGGATATTAGAAGTCTAATACATTCCTTCCATGCCACCCGCTTCATTATTTCCACATTGGCAAGACTTCTCTTCCTTTTTATCTGTTACTACACTCTCTGTAGTCAATACCATAGAAGCTATAGACGCTGCATTTTGAATAGCACTCCTCGAAACCTTTGTAGGGTCAACTATCCCCACCTTTTTCATATCAACATATTTTTCGTTACCTGCATCAAATCCAATTCCGATCTCACTATTTTTAACCTTTTGGGCTACTACCGCACCTTCTAATCCCGCATTCACTACTATTTGTTTAAGCGGTTCTGTTAATGATTTAAGAACTATTTTTGCACCCAATTTTTCATCATCGGCTAAAGATTCAATTAATTTTTCAACCTTTGGAATAACATTTACATACGCCGTTCCCCCTCCAGCAACAATTCCTTCCTCAACAGCTGCTTTTGTTGCAGACAACGCATCTTCTATTCTTAATTTTTTCTCCTTCATTTCAACTTCTGTTGCGGCACCAACACCGATTACTGCCACGCCTCCTGCTATTTTAGCTAATCTCTCTTGTAGATTTTCCTTATTAAATTCACTTTTCTCTTCCGCAATTTGAGCTTTTATTTGATTAACTCTTGCATCTATTTCCTCTTTACTTCCTGCACCATCGACAATTATTGTATCTTCCTTTTGCACTTTAATCTGTTTCGCCCTACCCAATTGTTCAATCACAGTATCTTTTAATTCCAAACCAATATCAGACGTTATAATTTCACCACCAGTTAATATGGCTATATCTTGTAGCATTTCCTTTCTTTTATCCCCATACCCTGGCGCTTTAATTGCTACAACATTTATTACACCTCTTAATTTATTAAGCACAAGTGTTGACAATGCTTCTCCCTCTACATCATCACATATTATAACTAACTTTCCAGATGACTGCATTAAATTTTCAAGCAAAGGTAAAATTTCCTGGATATTGCTAATTTTCTTATCAGTAATCAAAATATATGGATTCTCAACAATTGCCTCCATTTTTTCCGTATCTGTAACCATATAAGGAGAAATAAAACCTCTATCAAATTGCATTCCCTCTACTATATTCAATTCTGTATTAGATGTTTTTGATTCCTCGATTGTTATCACCCCATCTTTAGAAACTTTCTCCATTGCTTCAGAAATAAGATTTCCTATTTCTTTATTATTTGCTGATATACTTGCCACTCTAGCAATGTCTTCCTTTCCATTTATAACAGAGCTATTTTCTTTTAATCCTTCAATTACTGCATCAACTGCCTTATCGATACCTCTTTTAATTGCCATTGGATCCCCACCAGCGGCTACATTTCTCACACCTTCTTTTATCATACTTTGCGCAAGCACTGTTGCAGTAGTAGTTCCATCCCCTGCAACATCATTAGTTTTAATTGAAACTTCTTTTACAAGTTGTGCTCCCATATTTTCAAAAGGGTCATCTAATTCTATTTCCTTTGCGATTGTCACCCCATCATTTGTAATTACGGGTGCTCCAAATCTTTTATCCAAAACAACATTTCTACCCTTTGGACCTAATGTAACTTTTACAGTATCAGCAAGTTTGTTTACTCCTTCTAGTAAACTCTTTCTGGCATCTTCGCCAAACTTTATATTTTTTGACATATTTATCACGAACCTTTCTTTTTTATCTATTGGTACGTCGAGGTTTATTTATGTTTTAAATAACGACGTAAGTGACTGCTTATCAACCTCTTCCACTTGTCTAAATTTGAACAAGAAGTAGTTAATTA
>JAUNSP010000004.1:4316-39217 GCA_030539155.1 Clostridia bacterium | reverse complement strand
AAATGGAACAACAAAAGAGAGTACAAAATACGCAACAAGATATGACAGTAGTGATCCTGACGACGATAAAGAAGGGGATGCAATTAGAAACTGGTTCGGAGATAACTTTAACCGCGCTAAAGCTGTTGGCCCGTTTTTTCATCGTGGGGGTCATTGGTTTAATAGTTCTTATGCAGGATTGTTTGCTTCGAGTAGTACGGGTGGTAGTAGCTACGACAGTGGTTCGTTCCGTGTGGTGTTGGCGTTTTAGGCTACTTTGAAATATGCAAACATAATAAGTTTAAGAATATCATGAAATACAGCAAAAAATGTAGTAGATGGTATATTACAAAAGGCAGGAACATTAGACCTGCCTTTATGTATTGTCTTAAAAGAAAATAGCATAAAACCAAAAATAATATTCCTGACCTCTTTTCAAAATAGTCAAAACAAAATTCTAAAAAACACTAACAAGAAAAAATCTTGAACATTTTAAATTTTGTGACTATGAGTTAGATTACTAAATAAATAACAAAACTATTTCATTTGAGATTCAGCTTGCTCAATCATTTTTCTAACCATTTGTCCACCTATCTTACCAGCGTCTCTAGCTGAAATGTCTCCATTATATCCGTTTTTTAAAGTTACACCAACTTCTATTGCTGTCAAAAATATATTTAAGTTAGTTAAATAAAAAAGCAATCGCCTAAAATACATAGGATACTTTTTTAAGATTAAATAAAAAACTTATTACTTGTGTTTGTAGATGGTATAACAAACGCGAAGATAGTGTATTTTTATTTTTTTTGAAAAGCACTTGATTATATATTAAAGATATATTATAATGTTATTAGAATTGTATTGAAAGTGTTAAAAAAAAGACACTTTTAATACAAAAATAATAAAAGGATGATGAATATGAAAAATTATGAAAGAATATTAGAATTAAAAGTATTTAGTTTACAAGAGATATATAATTTAACTGGAAACATAAATACAGCCAAAAGTTTAATAAAAAATTTATTATCATTAAATTATATAAAAAGAGTGAAACATAACTTATATGTTGTTTGTGATATAGAATTTAAGAGTGTAATAGCAGACCAATATATGATAGCATCAAAAATAAAAGATGATTCATATATATCATATCATTCGGCATTTGACTATTATGGAGTTAAAAATCAAATATTTTATGAAGTATATGTTTCAAGTAAGAAAAGATTTGAAAATTTTGAATTTGAAGGTTATAATTATACATTTGTTAATAGTAGATGTGATTTTGGAATAATACAAGAAGGAAAAGTAAAGGTTACAAATAAAGAAAGAACAGTGATAGATTGTATAGATAAAACTGAGCTTGCAGGTGGGGATGAAGAGTTATTCCTATGTTTAGAATTAATGGGTAAATTAGATGGAGAAAAAATATTAGAATATTTAAAATATTATAATTCTCAAAAACTATATGCAAAAGTAGGATTTATGCTTGAACTTTTAAATGATGGTTTTGGAGTAAAAGAAAAAACAATAGAAGAATGTAGGAAAAATATAAATGAGAGGACCTATTATTTTGATAATGAAACTAAAAGAAATGAAAATAAGTATATAAGTAAATGGAATTTAATAGTTCCAAAAATATTTTTGACTAGAGGGAGGACTTTATATTGGTAGGAGACTATAAAAAATATATAGAAGAAATTTCGAACAAAACAGGATTCATAAAATCAACATTGGAAAAAGTAGAAAGATTATTAAATATTTTAGAATGGATTAATAACCATCAAAGCCTAAGTAAACTATTAGCCTTAAAAGGTGGCACCGCTATTAATACAATAGTGTTTAATTTCCCAAGATTATCAGTAGATATTGATATGGATTTTATAGAAAATTTATCAAAAAATGAGATGATAAGAGAAAGAGAGTTTATACATAATTTAATAATTCAATATTTAAATGCTAATGATTATAAAATAAATATTGAAAAGTCTAAAAAAGCATATGCATTAGATTCAATTGTTGCAGAATATGAGGATATAAGAGGAAATATTGATAATATAAAAATAGAGATTAATTATATGAAAAGAGTACATATTTTAGAGACAAAGCAATTAAGAATAGATACAGATATTTTTGAGGATAAGAAATTTAAAATTCATTGTATACATCCAATAGAGGTTTATGCTGCAAAAATTTGTGCACTATTAAATAGAACTACAGCAAGGGATTTATTTGATGTATATACTTTAAGTAAATATGACTTATTTGATAAAAAGGAGAAGAATTTATTAAGAAAATGTTTTATGTTGGAATATATAGCAATTAATAATTATAAAATTGAAGGCATGAATATTGAAAGAATAGAAAAATTAGATAAACAGGATATAAAAATAAAGCTATTACCAACATTAAAAAATAGAAATCCAAAAAATAACAATGTAGATGAAATGAAACAAGTTGTAAGAGAGTACTTAAAAGATATTTTAATTATAGATGATGCTACAAAAGAATTTTATGATAAATTTCAAAAAGGAATGTTTGAACCAGAATTGTTATTTGATAGTGAAAAAAATATAAATAAAATAAAAGAGCATCCAATGATAATGTGGAAATTAAATAAAACAAATAATTAATTATATATTAGTAAAAAATAATAGGATAATATCTAGTAAAAATGGTTATGTATTATTCTTTTTATATAATAGGAAAGACCTCCTTACCTATTACATAAAAAGGACTTCGCTCTAAACTAATGCACACAAAAATTTTTCAAATTTTTGGCACATGAACAAAGAGGTGGCATAAAAGATACTTAAAATGTTAGAGTGTATTAATTATGCCACTTTTGTTCTTTGCATGAGGAGTACTTTATTACAATTATATGACAAAAAGATAACAATTGTATAATATTTTAAAATTGTATAATGGTTTTAATGAAAAGCATTGACATAATAGATTTAATAATATATAATATAGTATATTTGTAAAGAAAGGGGAGTATAATATTTGATTATTATACAATGGAAAAATGGAAATAATAGATTTATATAATAATAAGAAACAGAGATTCAACAAAACAATGGCAAGAGAAGCAGGTGAACCAATGGAGGGTGAGTACAAATTATCAGTTCATACTTGGATATTAAATAGTAGAGGTGAACTTTTAATTCAGAAAAGACGAAATGATTTAGAGAGAAATCCTGGAAAATGGGCATTTACAGGTGGAGCAGTAGATACTGGAGAAAATTCAATAGAAGGAGCAATAAGGGAAGTTCAGGAGGAATTAAATATAACAGTTGAGGAAGAGGAAATAGAATTACTATTAACGTTTAAGCGAGAACATGGTTTTGTGGATGTTTTTTTAGTGAAAAAAGATTTTGATATAGAGGATGTTAAGGTGCAGGAAGAAGAAGTAGAAAAAGTAAAATGGGTATCATTAAAAGAATTAAATTCAATGTTAGAAAATGATGAATTTGTTAAGTCAGTAAAATTATATTATGAATTGTTTATTAGATTATTAGAAAAATGTCATAATTTAAAAATAATTAAGTGAAAAAGGAATGGTAAATATTATATTAGATAAAGTAAATAGAATAAAAAAAAGGTATTCCTTAGGATTTGAGGAATTTGAAGAAATGTATAATAAAGCAAGATGGCTAACTTTTAAAGGGAAAAGAGTAGAAAGTGAATTTCCTAAGGCAATTTTTGTTGGAGGACAGCCAGGAGCTGGTAAGAGCGAAATTGTTTTTAAAGAGGAAAAGAAGTTTGAGAATTTAAATAAAAGTCTAATTAAAATAGATTTAGATATATATAGGAATTTATTTAAAAATGCTAAGGAGATTTCTGAGAAATATCCTCAAAATTTTTCTAATATAACTAATAAAGAGGCAGCAAAGATAATGGAAAAAATATCTGAAGAAACAATAAATAATGGATACGATTTTATTGTAGAAGGAACTATGGCACAAAAGATATATACATTGGAGTTAATTAAAAAATCTAATAAAAAATATAATATAATTATTAAAGTGATGGCCGTTTCTAAGGAAGAATCATTATTATCAATATTTGAAAGATATATAAAAATGAGGAAGGAAAATAAAATAGCAAGATTAACATCTATAGAAAATCATAATATAAAATATAAAAATTTTTTAAATGTAGTAAAAGAACTGGAAAATGAAGGTTATAGAATAGATGTGTATAGAAGAACAAATAAAAAAGGTAATCCTCAAATTATTAATAGAAATGAAAATAGAACCGCATTAGAAACAATAATAGAAGAGAGAAAAGAAAGTCGTAAAGAGTGCATGATTAATGCAAAAAATAGATTAAATATAATAAATAATGAGATGAGTTTGTTAGGGGATTATAAAAAGTTAAAAAAACCTTTAAAAAATTTAAATAGAATTATAGATAGCAAAATAAAAGAAGAAACAAGTTAGTTATTAAACTTATTTCTTCTTTTTTTGAATTATATTATTTGTCTTATCCGAATTTTAAATAGTGTTATTCTTAGTAAGAACTATTTTAGTAAATAAAAAATAGGCATAAGGATCTTTGTGTCTGTTTTCTAAGATTTTAGATAAATATATTCTAGGAAAAATAATACTTTTTTTTAAGATAAAAGGCTCTTGGGCAAAAATAATCATTTTTTGAATATTTAGGTATTCTGAAAATGATAAAGTCTCATAATTTAATGCAGTAGCTACTGATTTTATTTTTTTTATTCTTATATCATTTACACTCATATAGTATTCAACTTCATCATTTTGAAGAGAAAAAACTTTATTCGTTTGAAAAAGTCTTTCTTTTGGTAAAAGAAATGATGAATACTCTTCATAGATATGATATCTTAAAAAAGAAAAGAGATTAGGAATTTTGAAGTCAAGATCTTTTTCAAAATCTACAAAACTAATAGTATGTTTATCTATCAAAATATTTCGGGGGGCAAAATCAACCCAAGCAAATGAATTATTGATGATAAATTTTAATAATGCTTCTAGGAGTGGTATTGCATATTTTCTGGAAGATTCTCTTCGTAACAAAGTTTCTAAGTTATCACCAGGACAATATGACATAGTTAACGTTTTGAGATTTTCATTCCAATCTTGAATAGAGGGTACATTAAAAAAATATGTTTGGTTTCCTATTACAATACTCTTATTTTGTAAAAAACGTTTTGCTCTTATAAGAGAGTTCACTTCTTTTTTTGTTGTGATTTTTTTTACAACGAGTAATGCTTCTTTTTTTTCTATCCAAATTTTATCTTGAGAGAAAGAAATAATATTATTGTTTAAATCCATAAAATCAACTCCTTAAAATAATTATATTTTAAAAATTATATAAACAATATGAACATTATAACATTTTCTTTGAATTATGTCAAATTGAACAAGAAGACACTTGACGTATTATGTAAAATATATGTTATTACTAATTGTAATTAAAATGTAATAGTAAATAGTATTATATAATAGTGAAAGGATGATTAGCTATGAATAATTATAAGTTAAACATAAGGGAAGAATCTTTTGGAGGAACATTACTTGATTTAGCAGTTGGAAAACGGATTTTCGTAAATAGTATAGAATTACGAGAAATAATTTGTGACAATAGATTTCCTAAAGATTTAAAAGCCTTTTCTGGTATTATGGTACCGGAAATTAAATTTACACCAATATCTAAAAATGAAGGAGAGATTAAATATTTTGCTTTTGCTGATATTGCCTTTCTAGAAATCACAAGAGAATGTAATTTGAGATGTAGACATTGCTTAAATAATTCTGGAGAAGAAATGAGTAAACATATGAGTACAAACGATATTAAAAATTTGATATCTAAGTTGGCGGTAGCTGGAATTCAAGAAATTAGATTTACTGGTGGAGAGCCGTTAATTATTAAGGGGATTTTTGAGTTAATTAAATATGCGACAGATTTAGGAATTTATACATCAATAGGAACTAATGGAACACTTATTACCGAAAATGTTGCCTTAAAATTAAAACAAAGTGGATTAAAGAAGGTTGTAATAAGTCTTGATGGTACAGAAAAATCTCATGATTATATAAGAGGAAAAGGAAATTATTTAAAGACATGCAAAGCAATGGAGTATATTAGACAATATGGGATAGAGCTGAAGATTAATTCTGTTATTATGAGAGATAATATGGATGATGTAATTAGTTTAGCAAAAGAAATGCACATAAAAAAGTATAATATGTTTATAAGGAGATTTATTGAATCTGGTAGGGGAATAAATCTAGTTGGCAACATGCTTACAAAAACAGATTATGAATATGTAAATAAAAAATTAACATATGAATTAAGTACGGGACAATACATAAGGGGGCATTATATAAGGTTACAAGATGAAAGTAACAAACCTCGTATTGAATTACCATTTAAATTGAAGACTGGTTGTAAGGCAGGACAACGTGCAATGGTAATTACGCCTAATGGAGATATACATTTTTGTGGATTTTTAGCAGCACAAGGCTTTAAAAGTATAGCAAATATATCAGATATTAAGGATTGGCGATTATTTTGGAATGGAATAAATCCACAATGTACATTTAAGGATTTACAAAAAGCTTTAGATGAGTATAATTTCATAGACAATATTCAACAAACTAATTGTCTTGCATATGCTCAAAGATTAATTAATATGAAAGAGGAAACTAAAAAGGAGGATTTTTTATGAAAAATTTTGTTATTTTTGTTTCAAGAGATAATGTCTTTGAAGGAAGTACTATGCTGTTAAAAAAAGAGGTGAAATTGAATACAGAAATTATTTGCATAGAAAGTTTTGTTGAAAACAGGATTAAAAGAAATTTTTCTAATGAAGACATTATATTGTTTAAGTGTTGTAATTCTAAATGGATTTCTAGAGTAATATATATGATTGAAACTACAAAATGTATAATTATTAATAAAGAATATTTTGCGAATAATTATAGTAAAATTCAAGTACAAGAAAGGTTATCCTACAATTTAGTAAAAATACCATTTATTCATTCTATAACTAATGTAGAAAATTTAAAATATCCATTGTATTGTAAAGAAAATAAACATCAGGGTGTAACAATAAAAGTTTTCAATAAAATAACTTTAACCAGATTTTTTGAAAAATTTGATATTAGAGATTTTTATTTTGAAGAATCAGTTGATGATATTAAAGAAACTTCCGAGATAAAGATATATTATGTAAAAGGACAAATTTTTAGAGAAGATAAAGGTATAGTTGACGAGGAACTTAAAGGGATTTGTCAAAAAATATCTTCAAGTTTAAATGAGTTGGAAATTTTTTCGTCAGACATTATCAAGACTAAGGAAGAATATTATGTAATAGATGTTAATGCATGTGCTGGTTTTTATTTATCAAAAGATGCAAGAAAAGAGTTTATAAAAATATTAGAAAACTCATAAAAAGGAGGTATTTCTTATGGTTTGTACTTATTTAGGAACAGGACATGGATCCGCAAAAGAATGCTATAATACATGTTTTACTTTAAATAAGGATAATTATTATTTTCTTGTAGATACGGGAGGGGGAAATGGCATCTTAAAGCAGCTAATGAAGGCTAACATAAAAATTGAGGATATAAGGGTCATTTTCATTTCACATAGTCATTTAGACCATATATTAGGGATAATTTGGATAATAAGAATATTGGCAAAGGGATATTTTAAAAAAGAGTACAAAAAGAAGGTGTGTATATATGGAAATGATAATGTAATTAAGACAGTTAAACAATTAATAAAAATGTTTATACCAAAAGACTTTTTATTATCTATAGCAGAAAACATTAATATAGTTGAGGTAATGGACGGAGAAGAAGTGTTAATATTGAATAACAGAGTAAAATTCTTTGATATTAAAGCGGTTAAGATTATTCAATTTGGATTTACAATGTGGATTAATGAAAATGAAAGATTAACTTTCATTGGAGATGAAGTGTGTTCAAGTTATATTGAAAAAGATTATGTTAAAAATACAAAATGGCTCATTGGGGATGCATATATGGCTGGAGATGAGGCTGAAAAATATAATCCAATAAAAAAACATAGACATAGTACTGTAAAATTTATTTCAGAACTTAGTGAGAGACTAGATGTTAAAAATATTATCCTATCACATACAATTGATAATAATTTAGATAAGAGAAAAGAAATTTTTTTGAATGATTCAAAAAAATATTTTAGTGGAAATATTTTTATTCCAGATGATTTAGAAAAAATATTGATAGATTAATTTATATTTTATCAGAATATTCTCTTTGGTAGTATTATTACAATAAAAATCCTAACTTTTATGGTTGGGATTTTTTTGTATTAATACCATAGTTAGATTTAATATAAATCTAATTATAAAATTGTAAAAATCAGGAAGGAAAAATGAACTTTTTTTGTCATAGCAAGCACTGAATTTGTACTCCCGAGAAAAATTCTTTTATGGGGATTTTATCCCCAATCCCCTAAGTAAAAAATGGTAAAATTTAGAAGTTTTATTTTAAAAAGTTAAAAATATTAAAAAAATAATGTAAAAAAATGAGGTTAAGTGTCCAACTAATTAGAGGGGAATGTTTTTTTAGAGAAAATATTATATCATATTTTTAAAATGAGTAAAAAATTTTTTTTTGTAAAAGATATAATTAATAAAAGAATAGAGGAGTGATGATAGTTTGAAAAATGAAAATAAAAATAACAGTGATAAAAAAAAGCAAGAATATAAAATAACGGATATTTTTATGGAGAATTTTGAAAAAACTATAAATGTAAACGATATTATAAAAAATAATTTTTTAATTAGATTACAAAATGTGAAATAAGATAAAAATCGTCTAAAATTATATAAAAAATTTATAACTTATGGTATAATTAGTATAGGCGATTGCTTAAAGGAGGGATTAAATGTATAATGCATTACCAATAAGCAATCAAAGGATAAAAAATTTTAAAGTAGGTCTTTATATAAGGTTATCAAGGGAAGATGGTGATAAAGAAGAAAGTTCTAGTGTTACAAATCAAAGAGAAATATTAAAAAGGTTTATTAATGAGCAAAAAGATTTTTTTTTAGTAAAGGAATATGTTGATGATGGTTGGTCAGGAACAAATTTCAATAGACCTTCATTTAAGGAAATGATAAGGGACATTGAGAAAGGAATAATTGATACGGTTATTACTAAAGATTTATCAAGATTGGGGAGAGATTATATTGAAACAGGATATTACCTTCAAAGATTTTTTCCAGAAAATCAGGTTAGATATATAGCACTCCTAGATAATATTGATACAATGGAAGATGCGGGGATGAGTGATATTGCTCCTTTTAAAAGTATAATTAATGATATGTATGTAAAGGATATTTCAAAAAAAATTAAAAGTTCCCTAGTAGAAAGAAAGAAGGCTGGAAATTTTTTAGGGGTTACAGCACCGTATGGATATAAAAAAGATGACTTAATAAAATATCATTTAATAGTTGAAGAAGAAGAGGCAAAGGTTGTAAAACGAATTTTTAAATTATTTTTAGAAGGGAATGGATTAACTAAAATAGCCCAGTTTTTAACAAAAGATGGGATACCTGTACCAGGAGAAACTAGAAATATTGGAAAAACTAGAAAAACAGTATTATATAATTCATGGAAACAGACAACAATTCGTAGGATTTTAGAAAATCAGGTATATTTAGGGGATTTAGTCCAATTAAAAAGGCGAAAGGTAAATTACAAGTCAAAGGTTAGAGTTAATGTTCCGATTGAGGATAGAATAATTTGTCAAGGCACACATGAGGCAATTATTTCTGTTGAAGAATTTGAGAGTGTTCAGAAGATTTTGAGTAAGAATAAATCATTTAAAGGGACAAAACATGATTATTTATTTAAGGGGTTATTATATTGTGCAGAGTGTGGTTCGAGGTTAAATATAACCTATTCAAATTATGCTTTAAAAAAATATGGAGAGTATAGGTATACAACAATTTGCTATAGTTATTCAAGACTATATAGTGATATTTGTACAAGGCATTCAAATAATATGGTGGTACTAGAGAAAATTTTAATTGATCATATAAAAGAAGTTTGTGAAAGATATATTTCAAAGGATTTATCAAGTGAATTATTAAAATTAGCAAATCAAGAGAAAAAAAAACAAAAACAAAAATTAGAATATAAAAAAAGGATAGAGGAACTAGAACAAAAACTAGAAGATAGTACATTATATATAAAAAGTTTATATATAGACAAGGTAAGAGGTATTATTAGTGAAGAGAGCTATTTAGAATTGATTAATGAGTTTTCTAAGGAAAAGGAAGAATATTTAAAAGAAAAAGATGAAATTGAAGAAAGATTACAGGGTAAAAATAAAAAAACTGAAGCTTTAGAAAATTTAGAAAAAATAGTAAAGGATTTTATATCCTTAAAGAAACCTACAAAACAATTATTAAATGAGTTAATAGAAAAGATAACAATATCAGAAAATCATGAGATAATGATTTATTATAAGTTCAGTGAATTATCAAATGTGGATAATGGAAGTAGTCAAGTAGATGAAACAAGGGTTATAAATAAAAGAAATAAAAAAGTATCATAAAATGAAGTAGCAAACAGAAGGGAAAGTTAAAATATATTTTTAACACCAACTTCGTTAGCTACTTCATATTTGAATTTGTTTAATGCTTCTCTAGCTTCTGGAACAACCTTTGAATTATTACTTGAATATGCCATTATTATTCACCTCCTACAAGACCTTAAAATATCTATATAAAAAACCAAATAAGGTTTTTTCAATATTTATGTTATGTAATTTTATTAAAATTAAACTGGAAATTTTATCAAAAATCTTGAAAAAAAGATAATTTAGTGGTAAAATATGTAAATCAATATATAAAAATATTTATTTAATTTTTTTTATAAAAAAGATTAAATTTTCTAATCTTTTAAATCTCTAACTTCTAGTATCTAAAATCTAGAATATGAATAATAAAAAATAAAATGCACAAAATTAAAATATGAAAGAAGGTGCATATTTATGGAAGAAAAGAAAAGTTTGTTAAACGAAACAAAAACAAAAACAGGAGAATTTATATGTAGTTATTTTGCATGGCTAACTTTAGATGGTCAAAAAGAGAAAGTAGAAGAATTAGAAAATATTACAAATGAAAAGGATGTATAAGTAAGTATAATTTTAGTTGGGGGGAATTTTTGTTGATGTATAAATTCACAGGAAAAGCGGAAAAGGTAATTCAGTATTCTAATGAAATAGCAAAAGAATTATTTCATAATTATGTAGGTACAGAACATTTATTATATAGTTTAGTAAAGGAAAAGACTGGGGTAGCAAGCAATTTGCTTAGAGGTCAGGGTATAACAACAGAAAGAATATTAGAAAAAATTGAAGAGTTAGTAGGAAAAGGTCAAGAAAAGGTCGATGGAACTATTGGTTTTACTCCAAGGACTAAAAGGGTTATTGAAAATGCATATAAAGAATCAAAAAAACAAGGATTGGATTATGTAGGTACAGAACATCTTCTAATTGGTATAATGAGGGAAGCAGATAGCATTGCTGCGAGGATAATGGTTGATTTAAATGTAAATTCACAAAAATTATATACAGATATAGTTAAATTAATGAATAATGAGGATATGGTTAAAAATTCAGATATTAAAGATAAAGAAAAGACAATAGGAAGTTTTACTTCCACAACGACTCTCAATCAGTTTAGCAATGATTTAACGAAACAAGCTTTAAATGGAAAGATTGATCCGATAATAGGTAGAAGGAGTGAAATTGAAAGAATAATTCAAATTTTATCAAGAAAAACAAAAAATAATCCTTGTTTAATTGGAGAACCTGGAGTTGGAAAAACAGCTGTAATAGAGGGCTTGGCGTTGAAAATAGTAGCTGATGAAGTTCCAGAAAACTTAAAAGGAAAAAGGGTAGTTACTTTAGATATTTCAAGTATGGTGGCGGGAGCCAAATATAGAGGTGATTTTGAGGAGAGAATAAAAAAGTCATTAAGGGAAGTAAAAAAAGTTCAAGATGTGATTTTATTTATTGATGAAATTCATACAATAGTTGGTGCTGGTTCGGCAGAAGGGGCAATAGATGCTGCGAATATTTTAAAACCTCTTTTAGCTAGAGGTGAAATACAAGTGATAGGGGCTACTACTATAACTGAATATAGAAAATATATTGAAAAAGATAGTGCTTTGGAAAGAAGGTTTAGTCCTATTACAGTGGAACAACCTACAAAGGGCGAAACAATAGAAATGCTGGAGGGAATTAGAGATAAGTATGAGGCTCATCATAATGTGAAAATTTCGAATGAAGCGATTACTGCGGCGGTGGAGTTATCAGTGAGGTATATAACAGATAGATTTTTGCCAGATAAAGCTATTGATTTAATAGATGAAGCCTCATCAAGATTGAAAATGAAAGTATATACAAGACCACAAAAAATAAAACAGATTGAACAACTTTTAGAAAAAATAAAAAAGGATAAGTTGGAAGCAATAAGAATACAGGATTTCCAAAAGGCAGCGAATTTAAGGGATAGAGAACTTGAGGAAGTAGAGAAGTTGAAAAAAGAGAAGAATAAGTGGCTAAATAAAAATAATTTAGAAGTTGTTAATATCACTAAAGAGGATATTCTTGAAGTTATATCAATTTGGACAGGAATTCCGCTTAGTAAGATTGAGCAAAATGAAACGGATAAATTAAAAAATTTAGAGGAGAATCTTGCAAAAAGGGTAATAGGGCAAAAGGAGGCTATAAGAGCAGTTGCTAGAGCAATAAAGAGGGGAAGGCTTGGAATAAAAGATCCAAATAGACCAATAGGTTCATTTTTGTTTTTAGGCCCGACAGGAGTTGGTAAAACAGAATTATCTAAAGCTCTTACTGAAGAGTTATTTGGGAAAGAGGAAACCATGATAAGATTAGATATGTCGGAGTACATGGAATCACATTCTGTATCAAAGATGATTGGTGCACCTCCAGGATATGTTGGATACGAAGATGGTCGGGGGACTTACAGAAAAAATAAGGAGAAAACCGTATTCTGTGATATTATTGGATGAAATAGAAAAGGCCCATCCTGATGTGATGAATATATTACTACAAATATTAGAAGATGGTAGACTTACAGATTCTTCTGGTAGAGTTGTTGATTTTAGAAATACAATAATAATAATGACTTCAAATATAGGAGCAAGGCTGATTACAGAAAAAAAATCTCTTGGTTTTTTAGATGATAGCAAAGATGGGTTTGATAATGAATCAATAAAGAAAGATGTAATATCAGAATTAAAAAAGGAACTAAAACCAGAATTTATAAATCGTATAGATGAGATTTTAGTGTTTCATAAACTATCAGGAGAGGAATTAACACAAATTTTAGAAATCATGCTAAAAAAATTACTTGAAAAATTAAATGCTCAGTCAATTGATTTAGAGATAGATGATGGCGTGAAGGAGTTAATTATAAAAAAAGGAACAGATATGAAGTATGGCGCAAGACCCCTTAGAAGAACCATTCAAAATATATTAGAGGATGAAATTGCAGATAGAATCCTGGAAGGGGATATTTTGCCAAATGAGAAGAAAAAATTGATTGTAAGAGGGGAGAAAATTGAAGTAATTTAGATAGATACTATGTCACTTTTTTTATTTGTAATATTACTATGTAACAACAATATTACAAAAGTATGACAAAACTATTGCAAAATTATGACAAATATGGTATAATATAACTATATTCAAAAGAGAAGGTGATGAAAATGATTATAATAAAGATAATATACGTATTAACAATGGTGATAGTTGCACTTATAGGGTATGCAATTATTCAGTTGAAATTAATAGGTTTAAATATAAAAGACTTTTGGACATTTATTGAGGCAAACCAAATATTAGATAAATTATACAATTTTTCTATAAGATACGATTCATTGACATCGCAGGAGCAATTAATTTTCATGAAGGAAGCGGAAAAAGTTTTTACAGCTTTTGATAAGGTTCCGAGTCAAATATGGGAAGAGGAATATAGAAAATATCAAAGAGTTTTGGAAGTTTATAGAAGCATTAAGATGGTTAGATGGGCTTCAGCTTAAAAAAAGTTAACATGTAAATTTATATATATAGTAAGGCGGGCAATTTTAATAATTAGCAAATTATTAAAATTGTCCGACTTGTTTGTGTGTCAAAAATTTTTGCGTACGAATAAAGATGTGTCATGAAAGAGATTTATAATGTTTGAGTGTATTAATTATGCCACTTCTGTCCTATATATTAGTGCGCCATACTTTTGTAAAAAAGTCTTACAATATAAAAAAATACATAAATATAATAAAATCAAAGTATAATATAATAAGAAAATAATTTTGGAGGATTTTATGAAAATAGTGTATTTTGATAATGCAGCAACGACTCAAGTTAGGGAAGAAGTTTTAAAGGAAATGATTCCATATTTTTATGTAGAGTATGGGAATCCTTCTTCAATATATAGTATAGGTAGGAAGGCAAAAAAAAAGATAGAGGAATCAAGAGAAAAAATTGCGAAACAGATAGGTGCAAATTCAGGGGAAATATATTTTACATCGTGTGGAAGTGAAAGCGATAATTTAGCAATAAAGGGTGTATGCTATGCAAGCCAAAAGAAACATATAATTACTACTAAAATAGAACATCATGCAGTTTTAGAAACTTGTAAGCAGTTAGAGAAAGAAGGATATAAGGTAACATACCTTGGCGTAGAAAAAAATGGAAGAATAAATTTAAAAGAATTAGAAAAGGCTATTACAAAGGAAACTTTACTTATTTCAATAATGTTTGCCAATAACGAAATAGGTTCGATTCAACCAATAAAGGAAATTGGGGAAATAGCTAGGAAAAATAATATAATATTTCATACAGATGCTGTCCAAGCGATGGGAAATATTCAAATAGATGTTAATGAATTAAAAATAGATTTGTTGTCTATGTCGGCACATAAGTTTTATGGACCTAAAGGAGTTGGGGCACTATATGTAAGAGATGGTGTGAATTTTAAAAAAATTCAAAATGGGGGTCACCAAGAAAAGAATAAAAGGGCAGGTACGGAGAATGTTGCAGGAATTGTTGGTATGGCAAAGGCTTTAGAAATTTCATATAAAAATTTTGAAAAGAGGAACAAATATGTTAAAGAATTAAGAAATTATGCGATTCAAAGGATAAAAGATAGCGCAGGGGATATAGTAGTGAATGGAGGAATGATTAATAGGTTGCCAGGAAATATTAATGTTTCTATAAAAAATATGGATTCTGATTTCTTACTTTATAAGTTAGATGAGAAAGGGATTTGTGCATCTACTGGGTCAGCGTGCAATAGTGGACAGTCAGACTTATCACATGTTTTAGTTGCTATTGGAACACCTCTTGAGTATATTTCTGGTTCTTTAAGAATTACGCTAGGTGAAAAAAACACAAAGAAGGAAGTGGATTATTTTATAGAGTGTTTAAAAGATATTATAAAAGTTTTAGAATAAAATAAAAAAATCACGCGCATACTAATATTATATAAGAACAAAATTGTGTAATAGAAATTTAAGAAATTTTCTATTATATAGAATAATACGGAAGGTAGGCGAGATGGAATGAAATTAGTAAAGGGTTTAATAATAGGTGGAGCCATTTCAGTTGGTATTGCAATGTTATATAATGAAAGGCTTAATAGAAAAGGCAGAAAAGTAATAAGAAGGGGCAAGAAAATGGCAAAGAAACTTGGTGTGATATAGGAAATTAACAATTTCCTATATCAAAAGAAAATAACGATAAATGAGTTATGGAGGTTAGTATGAAAAGGATAGGAAAACAGACTATAAAATTTGATTCTCCACCGACAATAGTGGATGTAGCATCTATAGTTGGTCCAAAAGAAGGCGAGGGACCAATGTCAAAATATTTTGATGTGTGTTTGGAAGATGAGTTTTGGGGAGAGAAGACATGGGAAAAAGCAGAAAGTAAAATTATAAAGGAAACTGTAAATAAGGCAATTACAAAATCCAACATAGCGGCTGCAGATATTGATCTTTGTTTTGCGGGAGACCTATTAAATCAATGTATATCATCTAGTTTTGGATTAAGAGAACTGCAAGTTCCTTTTTTTGGGATTTTTGGGGCGTGCTCAACATTTGTAGAAGGAATGTGTTTAGGTTCTATTTGTATAGAAAGTGGCGCTGCAAACAATGTTTTATGTGCAGCATCTAGCCATTTTTGTAGTGCAGAAAAACAATTTAGGTATCCTCTAGAATTAGGAAATCAAAGACCGCCATCAGCACAATGGACTGTAACAGGTTCAGGAGCTGTTATTATGTCTAAGGAAGGTGAAGGTCCATATATAACAGCTATTACGCCTGGTAAGATTGTTGATATGGGTATAAAAGATGCAAATAATATGGGGGCGGCAATGGCACCAGCGGCCTTTGATACGTTAATTACACATCTTAAAGATTTAGATAGGGCACCGACTTATTACGATGCTATTATATCAGGTGATTTAGGATATATAGGTAAAGATATTGTAATTGATTTGGCTAGCAACAAGGGGTATAATATTAAGTCTGTATATAATGATTGTGGTGTATTAATGTTTGACAAGCAGTCGCAAGATACTCATTCTGGGGGAAGCGGATGTGCTTGTATAGGAACAATATTCTCAGGATATTTCTTTAAACAATTAAAGCAAAGAAAAATGAAGAGGATACTTTTAATAGCAACAGGTGCATTGATGAATGCGACTACTACTCAACAGGGAGAATCAATTCCTGGTATAGCACACGCAATAAGTATAGAAGTATAGTTTAAAGGTAAGAAATTTTTTATAATTTCTTGCTTTTTTTATAAACAAATGATAGAATAGAGACGTTATATAATTATGCAAAAGGAGTAGACTAATGGCAAAAAGTGTATTGATTACGGAAAAACCATCTGTTGCAATGGAATTTGCAAAGGTGCTTAAAATAAATGCAGCGAGAAAAGACGGATATTTAGAATCAGAGAGTTGGATTGTAACTTGGTGTGTTGGTCATTTAGTTACAATGTCTTATCCTGAAAAATATAATAGTCGGACTAAAATATTGGAGATTGGAAACCCTACCATTTTTACCTAAAAAATATAAATATGAAATAATTCCAAACGTTCAAAAACAATTTAATACAATACAAACTATATTAAAAAGAGAAGATGTTGATAAAATATATGTTGCAACTGACTCTGGGAGAGAAGGGGAATATATTTATCGTTTGGTTGAAAATCAAATTGGAGTGGAGGGAAAAATCCGAAAAAGGGTTTGGATAGATTCACAAACTGAAGAGGAAATTAAAAGAGGAATTACCGAGGCAAAAGATCTTGAAGAGTATGATAGTTTATCAGATTCGGCATATTTAAGAGCAAAAGAGGATTACTTAATTGGAATTAATTTTTCAAGACTCCTTTCAATTTTATATGGGAATAAACTTGCAAGTATTATTAAAGAAGATAGAACGTCTATTTCTGTTGGTAGAGTTATGACTTGTGTTTTAGGGATGATAGTGAGCCGAGAGAGAGAAATAAGAAATTTTAAAAGGACAGTTTATTATAAAATTTGTGGAGAGTTTTCAAAAGGGGATGACTCATTTAAAGCAGAATGGAAGGTGAATAATAAATCAAAATATTTTGAATCTACAAAGTTATATAATGAAGTAGGATTTAAAAACATAGAGGACTGCAAACAATTAATAAATGATTTACATGATAAGAAGGCAATGGTGCAAGAAATAAAGAAATCTAAACAAAAGGAAAATGCATCACTTTTATTTAATTTAGCAGAACTTCAGAATACATGTACAAAACTCTTTAAGATAAAACCAGACGAGACTTTAGAAGTTGTTCAAAGCTTATACGAAAAAAAGTTAGTTACATATCCAAGGACGGACGCAAGAGTACTTTCGACAGCAGTGGCAAAGGTTATTAGTAAAAATTTAAATGGTATTGCTAAGGAATTTGAAGATGAAGAGACAAAATGTATAATAAATAAAATGATTGAAGAAAAATATTCAACAAATTTATTAAAGACAAAGTATGTTAATGATAGCAAAATAACTGACCATTATGCTATTATCCCAACGGGTCAGGGCTTCGAAAATTATAATAAATTAAATGAATTACAGAAAAGAATTTATAAAATTATAGTTAAAAGATTTTTAACTATCTTCTTCCCATCAGCAGAATTTAATAAAATTTCTGCTACCATTTTAGTTGAAAATGAAACCTTTCACTGTAATGGCAAAATATGTATCAAGCAAGGATATTTAGAATTAAGTAGAGGTCAAGAAAATGAAAATAATGATAAGAAGGAGAATAATTTAGAAGTTTTAAAATTACTAAAAAAGGGAGATATTTTAGATACTAAAAACTTTGAAATTAGGGATGCTGAAACCTCTCCTCCTACGAGATATAATTCAGGTTCGATAATACTTGCTATGGAAAATGCAGGAAAATTGATAGAGGATGAAGAATTAAGGGAACAAATAAAAGGAGCTGGGATCGGAACTAGTGCAACAAGGGCCGAGATAATGAAGAAATTGGAAAGAATAAAATATATTAGTATTAACCCTAAAACTCAAATAATTACTCCAACCCAAAAGGGGGAATTAATCTTTAATGTAGTATATAATTCAATTCCAGATATGTTAAATCCAAAGTTGACGGCAAGTTGGGAAAAAGGATTAGAAATGGTTGCGAAAAAGGAAATTACATCCGACGAATTTATGAAAAAATTAGAGGGGTATATAAAATCTAAAATAAAAAATATAGGATGATAAAATTAGAAATATTACAATTGTATGACAAAATAGTAACATTTGTATGACATCGACAAAAAACATTGTTTTTTGTCGATTTTTATTATACAATATAATAAGAAAAATAATTTTTAAGGGGGAATAAAAATGGCAATGAATCCTATGCAAAGAAAGGCAAATAATTCATTTTTAATAGGAGTTTTAATTACATTACTAATATGTGGAGTGATTATAGTATTTTTATTTATGCAATTATCAAAATTAAATGAGGAGAAAAAAACTAGGGAACAATCAGCTAAAGTTGTATATGTTGTAGCTAGTACAATAGAATCTGGCGATGAAGTTACAGTGACTAATTTAAAAGAACTTGAGGTAGATGGGGCAGCAGTACCAGAGGATGTCGCTACTGCATCTGACATAACAGAAAATACGATAGCAAAAATAGATATGAAAGTGGGGACTGTTGTATCTAAAAACATGATCACAACTAAAGATAACCCTACAACAGATGATTTAAGAACACAAGAGTATAATATAATATCTTTACCTACAGAATTGTATGACGAGGATTATGTAGATATAAGATTAAGATTACCTTCAGGACAAGATTTTATAGTAATATCTAAGAAAAGTGTTATGATTCCAGAGATAGCAGGAGTTAAATCAACAACAACAATAACTATGAAATTAACAGAGGGTGAATTAATTACAATGAGTAATGCAATAGTTGAAAATTATACGGTTGAAGGTTCACTATTATATGCAACAAAATATGTAGAACCAGGGTTACAAAAATTAGCTACGGCTACATATGTACCAAGTGGTGCAGTACAACAATTAATTTACTCAAATCCAAATATAGTTTCAGAGGCTAAAAATGGGTTGATTTCAAGATATAATAGTAATGTACAAATGAGGGAATATATAAATGCATCAGTAGGATCAGCTTCAACGGAATCAGCAGATAGAATACAAACTGGAACGGAAACTGAAATTACAACATCAAGAACGGAGAGAGAAACATATTTACAATCATTGGCAGGATTTTAAATAAGGGAGAAGGTTAAAAAATGAAAAAAATTGGTTTTATAGGAGCTTACGATAAAACAGATTTAATTATATATATAGCAAAAATACTTGAACTTGCAGGAGAAAAGGTGTTAATTGTTGATGCTACGAATAATCAAAAAGCAAAGTACATTGTACCTGTACTAAATCCGTCTACTTCGTATATAACAAATTATAAGGGAATAGATATAGCGGTGGGATTAAATAGTTTTGAAGAGATTAATTGTTATTTAGGTCTACCAAGTACTGCAGTTCCAGATTATGATTTTGCTTTAATTGATATTGATAAACCAGAATCAATGAAAAGTTTTAACATGATAGTTTCAGATAAGAGATTCTTTGTAACATCTATGGACTTATATTCAATAAAGAGGGGCTTGGAGGTATTAAGTGGTTTAAGTAATGCTGTAGAATTTACAAAAATATATTTTACATCTGGAAGTCCACAAGTAGAGGATGATTATTTTAATTTCCTATCTCTAGGATATAAAGCTATATGGAATCAAGAAAAAATATATTTTCCATTTAACACAAATGATCAAGCTGTCATAATTGAAAATCAAAGAGAATCGGAAATAACGGTTAAGAATTTGAGTTCCCAATATAAGGAGACAATGATGTATGTTGTAACGGAAATTGTGGGACATGAAATGAAAAAGGAAATAAAAAGAGTCTTTAAATTATTAGAAAAAGGAGCGTAAGATATGGCTATTATAGCGTATTCGAGTAAGGGAAAAAAGGAAGTAGGACAGACAAGGGGGATGGCAGCTGTAATTACATATATGGCGATAAAACATAACTGTAAGATATTAGGTATCGAAACGGGATTTGGGGATAACGAATTAGAAAAATGTTTTTGGGAGATAGAGAATAAAAAGGTTCAAAATCCAAACATAATGCAAGGAAATATACAAGTGGGATTGGAAAATGGAGTAGAGGACTTGATAAGGACAATAACTAGTAATAAAATAACACCTGAAACAGTATCAAATTATGCTAAAATTGTATTTAAAAATAGATTAGATATTTTGTTAGCACCAAAGACTAAAATTAAAGAAGAATATACAAACATATTGCCATATTATATTGAAATATTAAAGCTTGCAAACAAATATTATGATTTTGTTTTTATAGATTTGGATAGAGATATTCCAAATTCAATTCTCCAAGAAATACTAAAAATAGCTGATGTTGTAGCTGTTAATGTAAAACAGTCAATGGATAGTATAAACGATATTGTAGATTTAAAACAATCAGGAGGATGGGCAAGTCTTAATAATCCTATAATAATTTTACAAAATACGGATATGAAATCAAAATACAATAAAAGGAATGTTACAAGATATTTAAAGGAAAGAACAATGATAAGTGTTGTACCACACAATACACTATTTTTTGAAGCATGTGATGAGTCAAAAATATCAGAATTCTTCTTAAAAGTTAGATTGAATGATAATACAATGAATAAAAATTCAATATTTGCTAGAGAAATAGATAATATAGTCCAAGAAATATTGATTAGAACAAATTAAAATTAGAAGGAAGGGAGTTTTTTATAATGAATATAACAAATATAATTTTAATATTAATTATCTTTTCTGTAGCCGCAGTATTAATGGTTAACTTTATAAAAAGAAAAAAACAAGAAGAAACGATTGAAGCTGTTGAAATAGATGATAAAACCTATACATTAGAGAAAATGACAGCATTTATAAAAAAGAGATTAGATGAAATAACAAAAATAAATTTGTATGATATAGGGCTTTCTGAAGAAGAGTTAAAGAGAAGGAAAAATAAAAAATATGAATTAAAAAAAGCTTTAAAAGGTTGTACGTATGGTGATGTTAATGATAAGAAGTATGTAAAAGAATTAATTTATGATTTACTTGCCAAAGAATATGGAGTAAATGAGATGAACATATCCGCAGCAATACCATTTGATGTACCTTCGCTATTAACTGCTCAGGATAAGTTTGATATAATAATACATATGTTTAAAGAGCAATTTGGATATGAAGCGTTAACTCAATTAATAAAGAAATACGATTTGGGTAAGTTAAAGTATTTAGCAGGGGAAACAAAGCCTTCTTATGTTATAACAACAGATGAAATTAATGAAATTTATGAAAAAGAACGATTCATATTATCTTTTATGGATAAATTAAGCGTTATTGTTCAGAGAATATATCAACATTATAAAGGATATAGTAGCATTGATGAGATAAGGGATATGAATATAGATGGAATTTCTGGTGGAGTTTCAGGTTTACCAGAATCTTTTCTAAGTCAAGTAGCACAAACTGATGGTGATTATCTTAGTCAGGTGATGGAACATAGGGTGCCAAGGGCTTGTGATAGTATATGGATTTTCTTTCAAGGAAAATCTATAAGATTGGAATTTCTATCTTTTGGTACAGAAGCAGAATTAAAAAGAGTATGTCAAAATATTTATAAGTATAATAATCCAGGACAGTTGTCAGATACAAATGGATATAAAATAAACGAAATGAAAGATGGTTCTCGTGTTGTTGTTGTAAGACCTAGTTTCTCAGAAACATGGGCATTCTTTGTAAGAAAATTTGATGCTAAACGTTCGACTTTGGAACAATGGTTTAAGGGAGAAATTGGATGTGAGGAGTCGATAGATTTATTAAAGTATTTAGTAAAAGGGGCAAGAATAATTTCAATTACAGGAGAGCAAGGTTGTGGTAAGACAACAATGCTTATGGGAATGATAGAAAATATTTACGAAACGATGAATATAAGGGTTCAAGAAACGGCGTTCGAGCTTCATTTAAGAAAAATATATCCAACAAGAAATATTTTAACTTTCCGTGAGACTGATACTGTTTCAGGGCAAGAGGGATTAGATGTACAGAAAAAAACAGATGGTTCTGTAAATATTATTGGAGAGGTTGCTACAGACCCAGTAGCATCTTGGATGATTCAGGCTGCACAAGTGGCAAGTAAATTCACATTATTTACTCACCATGCTAAAACATTTCCAAACTTAGTCACAGCACTTAGAAATTCGATGTTAAGAGCGGGAGTGTTTAAAAATGAAAAAACGGCGGAAGAACAAGTTGTACAAGTATTAAATTTTGATATACATTTGCAAAAAGATTTTAGAGGAAAAAGGTTTGTAGAGAGAGTTACAGAGTGCATTCCTATAGAGGATAAAAATGAATATACTTTTGATCATAGAAAAGAACAAACTTTGGAAGGTAAAGTAGAAAAATTTATAGATAACGCAACAATGTTTTTTACAAAAACGACCAATAAAGAATTATACAAACATGTGAATATTTTGGAATATCACGATGGAACTTATGTACTTACAAATAAGATTTCTGATGAAAATATTAAACAAATGAGAAATAACATGGATGAAATGGATGTTGAGGGATTCGATAAGTTTATTGAAAGAAATTGGGGAATGAAAAAAGCAAAAAATAAAAACAAATAGACCATAGCGAGGTGGTGAAATAATAAGATGGACAGTCAAGTTTTGAAATATTTAGTATTAGGAGTTGCAGCGTTATTTTTTCTAGTAATAGTGGGTTTCTTCATACTAAAAAGAAGGATGGAAAATAGTTCGGAATTAAAGCAAATAAGAAAATTGCAAGAGGGTACAAAAAGGAAAGAGGCATCATTAGAAATAATGTATCAAAAGTTGTATGTGATATATTTAAAAATTCCGTTTTTAAAAAGATATTTATTAAAATTAAGAAGAAGGCTTGAAATAAATAACATAGATGATGAATATTTAACTAGAAAACAATCATCAAAAATATTGACAAGGGCAATGATTGTAGTAATACCATTGACTATAATAATAATATTAATGAATAAAAATAATTTGCTATTAATGGCTATTTTAATACTATTTGAAGTGTTTTTGATAGATACAGTAATGGATGGTTCGGCTGATAAGATAGATAATAAACTATTGTCGCAACAGATTAATTTCTTTTCTGAAATAAGGCACGCCTATCATGAATACAATATGGTCGAGGAGGCTATATATCAAGTATCACAGGATGATGAACAACCTGAAATGTCGAGACAAGGTGAGAAAATTTATGAAATCTTAATCTCAGATGATCCTGAAGGGGCACTTGAAAAGTATTATGATGTAGCGCCAAATAGTTATTTGAAGGAATTTGCTGGTATATCATATCTTACAAAGGAATTTGGGGATAGAACAGTTAATGGATCATCTCTTTACTTAAAAAACTTAAACAACATTACGCAAGAAATGCAATTAGAAATATTAAAGAGAGACAAACTGGATTATGTTTTTCAGAGTTTATCAGTTATCTCAATAGTACCAATGTTATTTCTAGAAACGATAAAGAATTGGGCAGTAAACCAATTTTCGTTTGTTAGGCCATTTTATTATGGAAAATTGGGAATGGTATTGCAAATAGTAATTGTAATAATAACTTTTCTTTGTTATTTGTTAACAAGGAAGTTAAAGGATAACGGATCTGTAAATGTAAAGATAAGGAACACGGAAAACCCATGGCAAAAAAAGTTATATGGGATAGGAATTATAAAGAAAGTCATAGATTTATTTATACCTAGTGAAGGGACTAGGGAGTATAGAAAATTAATACAAAAATTTAAGGACTCTGCATCAAGTCAAAAAATTGAATGGCTATATATAAATAGGATTCTAATAGCAATAGTAACTTTCGTTTTATCAATGGTTCTATTTACACAATTACATACAGTTGCTAAAAATTGGATTTATACTGAACCTACTACTGACTATGATATTTTAGGAGGTTTATCAGATAAGGAACAAAAGAAGGCTATGGAGTTAACTCAGCAGGATAATCATTTTATAAAAATGTTTGAAGGAAAATTAGATGTAACGCAAGATAATATAAAATTTGCAATGGAAAGGTCAGAATACTATAATAAGGAAACGGATACTGAATTAATAGAAAAAGATTCTCTAAGGGTTTTTGAAAAAGTGCAAAAAATAAATACAGAATATTTAAAATGGTTTGAGGTTTTACTAGCCATGGTATTTTCTGTAATTGGTTATATGTGTCCTGTATGGATTTTAATATTCCAAATTAAAATTAGACAACTTGAAATGGAAGATGAGGTAATGCAGTTCCAAACAATAATATTAATGCTTATGAAAATCGAGAGGGTAAATGTTGAAATAATATTAGAATGGCTAGAGAGGTATGCAAATATATTTAAAGAACAAATTAGCAAATGCGTTAATAACTATGAAAGTGGGCCATGGGAAGCCTTAGAAGAGTTAAAAAATGATGTGTCATACCCTCAATTTATTAGATTAGTAGAGAGTATGCAAGCAGCTGTAGAAAAAATACCGATAAAAGATGCATTTGATGAATTAGATACAGAAAGGGATTATTATCAAGAAAAGAGGAAAGAATCAAATGAGAGATTAATATCAAGAAAAGGAATGATAGGTAAGGCCATAGGTTTTGCACCGATGGTAATATTATTTGTAGGTTATCTAATAGTTCCATTAGTATTGATAGGAATGACAAGTATGACATCATCGTTCTCATCAATGTCAAATATGAAGTAAAGAGGAGGGATGATTTTGGAAAATTCATCAAAAGCTTTAATTATTGCGGGGGAAGTATTAATAGGTATGCTTATATTGGGGCTTCTAGTGTTTTCATATACGAAATTGTCTTCCTCAAAAGCGGTACAATTATCAGAAGAACAAATAGTTCAGATTGTAGAATTTAATAAATCCTTCGAATCATATAATAGAAAAAATTTATATGGGAACGATATAATATCTGTAATAAATAAAATAGATGATTACAATAAAAAAGAGGCAGATGTACAAGGTGATAAGGCATATAAGCCAATAGATTTATCGATAGTTATAAAAAATGAAATCATTGGGACCGAACATTTTAAAAATAAAAAATATAATTTTAAATCTATAAGTAAAAGTTATAATGAATTGAAAAATTGGATAGATGCAATTTTAAAAAGGAAATATAATGGAAGAGATGTATCATATTATTCAGGATTAACAACGCAACAATATAATGAGGAACTATCTCAAATCGAGGCAATGGGTGTACATATAAATAAAAGTGAATTGGATAAGGATATTGAGGAATATAATAATTATTCAAGGGTGTTAAAAGAATTTAAAAAGAAAAAGTTTGAATGTACAAATGTTAAGTATGATAATTTGACTAAAAGAATGGAACTTTTAGAATTTTCTGAACAATAATCAAGAGAGGTGATTTATAGTGGAAAATGCATCAAAGGCGTTAATAATGGCTGGAGCTGTGCTAATAGGAATAATGATACTTGGATCTGCGATTTACTTATTCAATTCTTTTAGTGATACTACCTCAAATGTGGTGTCCGTATTTGAACAGAAAAGAATATCAGAATTTAATGCGCAATTTATGAAGTATGAAAATAAAACACTCCGGTGCACATGATGTAGTTTCCATAGCAAACTTAGCAAAGCAATGTAATGAGTATAATGAACTACAAAAAGAGGCAAAGTATAGCAAGAATTCAAGGTATATCACCGTTTCAACGAGTGATTCGGTAAGTTTCGAAAAGGCTACAGAACAAGATTATATGAATTTTATAAAAGGAAATTCATATAAAGTTATAAATGGAAATGTTAACCAAATAGTACAATTATTTAAATGTAGTAAAATAGAGTTTAATGAGCGAGGATGGGTTAATTACATAAGAATAGTAAATAATTGACTTTTTTAAAAAAATAATAAATAAATGTATTGCATAAAAAAAAATAAAATGTTATAATAATTTTAGAGGTATTTATGAAAAAAAGTTTAACTATAATAATAACTTGTTTTCTCATATTAGTAATAGGGATAACATATTTATTGTGTATTCTAAAAGAGAATAGCATTAATAAAAAATTTGAATATAGTAAGTATAAAAAATATATAGAAAAAGAAATAAAAGGTGTAGAATTAATTACGTTGATGAATAAAATATCAGACAATAATGAGAAAAATTTTATACAAAGGGATGAAAAGGGAAGATTTATTGAAAATGAAAAAAACTCAATAAAACTAGATGTTAAATTTATAGATTTTAAAGATGTCATTATTATGGAAGCTGTTTTAAAAAATGGTGAAAATGAGTTTTTAAAACATTATAGTAATAGTAGTTTTAAATGTAAGAGTGTGGAATTTCATGAAAAATCAAAAAAAATAAGATATTTTCTTTTTGAACAAATTTAAAATAGTTATTATCATTTAGATAAAAAATCTAAATTAATATAAAAACAAAAGTATAAATAAAAGGAGGAAGAATTATGGAGAATGCGTCAAAGGCATTAATTATCGCAGGGGCAATTTTATTATCAATTTTATTAATTGGAATAGGCGTGTATATTTATTCTAGTGCAAATGATGTAATAAAAGGAATGAATATGAATGATACTGAAATACAAGCGTTTAACTCAAAGTTTGAAGCTTATGAAGGAACTAAATCCGGAAGTGAAGTAAAAGCATTAATAGATTTAGTTAGAACTCATAATCTATCTAATGTTGATGATGTTTCAAGACAAGTTAGTGTAGTAGCTGCTGCAGCAACAAAAGTAGATGACCTTGTTGCAAGTGATATAACTGGTTTGAAATATGCAGAGTTGAAAAATGCAGTTAAAGCGTCTTATACATATACTGTTAATATTACTTATAATAAGAATTCTGGTCTTGTTACGCAAGTAGGATACGTAAAAAAATAGTAAAAACGATTAAGTTTATAAGGATATGATGTGTTATGGAAAATGTTACACAAGCTATGAAAACTGCAGGAGCAGTATTATTATTTGTTGTAGGTTTAAGTATTGCTATGTCAATGTTTACCAAGGCAAGAGTAACTGCTGCGGCAGTTATAAAACTACAAGATAGAGCAGTTTATTATGAGTATTTAGATGCAACAAAAGAGGATAAGAGGATAGTTGGAATGGAAACAATCATTCCAACTTTATATAAATATTATAAGGAAGATTATGCCGTTGTTTTTAGAAGAGCTAGTGGGGAACCACTTCCGATATATTTATCTTCGATAAATAAAAAATATTGGAATCAAGAGTATTTAGAAGAAGTTGTAAAAAATAATGGACAAGATGAATATGGAAATCGTCTAGACCAGACGAATTGTATGTTAGTTTGTTCATTTGATTTAACTTCGGAAATTAAAAGAAATGAGCCATGGACGCAAGGTGGGGCCCAAAACAAAACAATGGAAAAACACTTAGATATGTTTATTAGCGGGGGAAAGTTTCCACTACCAAGTGATAGTAATAAATATATTGATTATGGTCCTATGAGTGCTTATGGTACATTCCTATCAAAATATAAAAATACAAAGTTTGTAGAATCGATAGGAAGAATTCAAGAAAAAGAAAATATGAATGAAATTATAAGTTCGTTAGATAGTAAAAAAATAATATATTATACAATTGCAAATTAGGAAGGAGCAATAAAAATGGGAGAAAGTTTTATAACGGTAATGGCAATAGCATTAGCAGCAGTATTGATGTTTGTTTTCCCGATGATGACAATAGCAGATAGAAATGATGATATATCGCAATTATCAATACAAACAGCAACAACAGAATTTGTTAATGATATTCGTACAACAGGGACATTATCAGAGGATAAATATGACCAATTTATACAAAATATAGCATCAACAGGTAATACATACGAGGTGGAGATGGAAATACAGATTTTAGATGAAAATACAAGTAAAGTGTCACAAGCTGAGATGACAAAAATAGGGGAAAATACATATTACAGTTTATACACATCACAAATAAATGAAAAATTAGCTGGAGATAGAAAAATAGCATTAAAAGAGGGAGATATAATTTCAGTATCAGTAAAAAATACAAACGAAACAATTTCTCAATCTTTAAAGAACTTTTTCTATAAAATAGCTGGAAATGATACATATCAAATTGCTGCAAAACATTCAGGAATAGTCACAGTTAATGGAGCAAAATAGGAAAAAAGCATAATCTATTAATAACAGGCATTATTTTTTATATAATAGGAAAGGCATCCTTTCCTATAACACAATAAAGCGGACAAAGTTTAAGGATTTATTAATTTCTATTGAATATTTGTCCGCTCTTATTATCTAATAGGAAAGTAAAAAATTTCTTATTAGATAATAAGAGCATCATCCTATGTAAATGCATATAAAATATTTTTAATATTAAAACAAAAGAGCGTAAAAAGGGGCGAGAAAAGTATGAAACTACAAGGATTAACAATAATATTTATAATAATAATATTACCTATATCATTAGTTTTATCAGAATATGTACAAGCTCAAATACAAACAATAACTAATCAAACTACATATTCAACAACATTGAGGGATGCAACATACGATGCGGTAAAATCTTTTCAATTGAATACGGTAAACAATAAGTTTTCTTCGATTTCTGATTCAAAATTAAGAGACCTAGAAGCATCTATTAGTACCTTTTACAATAGTTTAGCAATGGCAATGAATGTTAGTGGATATACACAAGAGGATTTACAAGGATATATACCAGCTGTTGTATATACACTATATGATGGATATTATATATATAGTAAATATACAAATCAGAGTACTAAACAAACAGAATATGGAGTAAAGCCATATATTTATTATACTGCAAGGTATGTAGTTGGAACAAATTGTGACTTTGTAATAAATTATACATTAGATAATTATATAAGCATAAAAGGAATTGTAAACAACAATTACGTAAATGAATCAGGATTTTTAATTAATCCTAGTAAAGTGACAAATGAGGTAGGTATGGATTCAAACGGATATCCAACCAGTCTTAATTATGATGGATTAACAATAACGTCTGAAAGATTAAAGGAATATTTAATAATCGTTAACGACAAAAATGAGTCAATGCCAGCAACAGAGTATGAATATGCATATCATAATAATAACAAGGTGTATTTTGATAAAGAAAATAATGGAACATTGAATGGAAAATATTTTATATACAGTTCCAATAGAAAAATGTATATAGAGGTAAAACCAGAAGAACTTTATCAAACAAGTGCTGTAAGGTATTACCATGAGGCAAAGAAATTTAGTAATTATATACAGGGTTTGTTAGGAGATATGATTACTGCTCAACATGCAGTTAATCCAGATGGTACAAAACTTGATATTAGTATAAATACTGGTAGTGAGAAACTATTTAATTTTACATCAGAAAATGACCCTATGTTAGAGACCTCTAATTTTAATGAACATAGGAGGGAAATAATAAAAAGTTCTATACAAACAAACCTTCAAGTAGCAATTAATACATACAATGGAGTTTCAACTTCAACCTATGAATTTGCATTACCAAAATTAAGTGAAATAGAATGGGATAAGGTAGTGAATAATATTGGAGTTATTAGTTTTATGCAAGGTATCCCAATTGGATCAAAGTATTTTAATGATTATTGTGTAATTACAAACAATAAAAATAAAGAATATATATCAAAAGATTCGATATGTATAACAACAAGCGATAATGAATTCCATAAGGTGGGTTGTAAAAAATTAGTTAAGAATCAACAATTGATAGATGGGGCATACCATATATTAGATTTTGAAAGACAAAATGTGAAGATTGCGGAAGGGAATACTAGCTATTTTTATCCTAGAAAAAACTTACAATGTTATGATTGTATAATTAATATAGGAAAGCTAAATAGTATAGAGGATATTATTTCTGGAAATTTAGAAAGTGGAGAGGACATAAATATTTTAAGAACAAAATACCTAACTGCTTTGGCTAGAGAAAAATATGAATTATACAAAACAACCAAATAATAAGGAAAGGGAGATTTTACTTATATGGAAAGAAAGAAAATAATAGCGGGAAATTGGAAAATGAATATGCTTCCAGATGAAGCAATGCAATTTATACAGGGATTGACTAATATTGCAGAAAAACATAGTGAAATAGAGATAATTTTGTGCGTGCCATATACAGATTTGTTCTATGCACTAATGGCAGCACAAAATACAAAAATAAAAATAGGGGCACAAAATATGCACTGGGAAGAAAAAGGAGCTTTTACAGGTGAAATATCAGGAAAAATGTTAGAGCCGATAGGGGTTGAATATGTAATAATAGGACATTCAGAGAGAAGAGCTTACTTTGCGGAAACAGATGAAACCGTTAATAAAAAAGTTAAATCTGCTTTAAAATATAACTTAAAACCCATAATTTGTGTAGGTGAAACTTTAGAGCAAAGATTGAAGGGAGAGACCGATAGCATAATTAGAAGGCAGGTAAAAAATGCTTTTGAACAAATTGAGGAGGAAGATTTAAAACAAATTATAATAGCATATGAACCTATTTGGGCAATTGGTACTGGAAAGACAGCTACGGCTCAAGAAGCAGATGATACAATATCAATTATAAGACAGGAAATACAACAATTATATTCTAAAGAGGCGGCTAAAAATATAATAATTCAATATGGGGGTAGTGTAAATTCTAAAAATGCGAAAGAATTATTTGAGAAACAAAATATAGATGGAGCGTTAATTGGGGGAGCTAGTTTAAATCTTGAGGAATTTATAAGGATAATACAATTAGTTTAGGGTATGGTCCTTTCCTATTATATAAAAAAGTTGGTATGTAAAAGGCTTAGCCTTGAATAACATACCAACTTTTTGCAATATAGAATTATTTTAGTTTTATGTATCAAAAGTATAAAATTTGAATAAATTCTCTCTGTTATTGTTTTGAATAATTTTACCTTCATAAATTGAATCAGTAGCAGTAGAAAGGGGAATATCAATATATACATTTGCTTTAAAGAGTTTGTCTAAATTGTTTGTTAAGTTAATTGTAAAAGATATAGAATTTTCAATAGCAGATAGCGGAATATTGCATTTTTTTAAAATACTCCCATCAAGAGAAATTGTATTATCTAAAATATTATAATTTTGTTTAATGTCAGAGTTTATATATGATAAAGTTATGGGGTTTGAACATGTTGAATATAGTTGAGGTTTATCATAAGATATAGTATCAGTTGCTGGGATTATAGAGTACTCTAAATCATTGTAAATTATATTATTATCATCTTTAACATATTTTCCAAAATTATAGACATCTTTATAAAAAATATTTGGAGTTCCATTCACATCATGGTTAAATTTTATATTGTTTATAGTTAAGCTTTTTATAGTATTTTCTGGGGTAAAATAATCATTTGCATGGTTATTAATATATATGGCTATGTCAGAATATTGATGAATATTTAAATTCCAAGAACTGTTTGTAGAGGTGTTTTGAGCAGTTGCAGAACTAAAAATATGAATATTATCAATACTGAAAATATTTTTCGAATTCATTTCTAAAAAGGAAATCATAGAATTTTGAAAAGAATATTTATTGTAGTAAATATTGAAACTTGTGATAATTAATAATATAAAAATTAATAGTAAAAAGAAAAGTATGAAAAAACGATAAAAGTTTTTTGATGTCTTTATTTTATTAAAAAAATTTCTCGACTTAGTTCCCATAAATTACCACTCCTTTGTTATATGTATAATATAATAAAAGAATAAAAAAATCAAGGGATTTCTTAAAATTATGAAAAATATTAAAAAACTATATACAAAATATGGAAATTGTGTTATAATTGGAATCCTAAAAAATTAGAAATTTTTTAGGAATTAATTAGGGGTGATTAAATATAAAGGGGGTTTTATGTTTAATCATTTTTTTAAATCTATTGGTAAAATAATGGTGTTGATGATGCTATTTGTTATATTTATTACGGTTTTTTTTGCACCAACACTTGCTCAAACATCACTAAAAGTAGTGTATACAGAGGGAGAATTTGCATGGCCTGTACCAAATTGTAATACAATATCTTCTTTCTTTGGAAAAAGAGTTTCTCCTACAACTGGGGCTTCTTCCTATCATAAGGGTATTGATATAGCGGCAAGAGAGGGCACAGAATTTATTGCAGTAATAGATGGAATAATTTCTTTTAGAGATTTTCTTCGGTGGAGGTGGTTATACCATTACATTGGAGGCTGAAAGAAAGACAGGAGATATAGTTGAAAATATTAAGATGACATATTGTCATGTTTCACCAAATTTTATAGTGAATGTTGGGCAACAGGTTGTAAAAGGGCAAGTGATAGGACATGTTGGACCTAAAAATGTTTATGGAGTAAAAGGAAATAAGTATAAGGATTTAAACGGAAATCCTACTAATGGGGCGACAACAGGACCACATTTGCATTTTGGAATGAGAGTAAGCGATAATTATATAAATCCTTTATCTTTGTTAAAAAAGTAGTTACAAGTTAAGGGTTTTAGAAAAAATTATCCACTAAATATGTTGATATATCTAAATTATTTATTACATTCCTTGTTTCAATACAAAATCCAAGAAATCCTAAAAAACTTTCTACAAACATTCGGTTGCTCAAAACTATTTAAGGCTTTCTACTACTTTTCAACTTCAAGAACTCGTCGATTAATAAAAAAATATATATAAACACCAACGTGTGGCTACTTTCTACTTTGTTTTAGAGCCATTTTTTCTAAAACCCTTAACCTGTAACAAAAGTATTAAAAAATATTAGTGAAAACATTGACATAAATTGTTATAAATGATATAATGGATACGTTATTGCAACTTGATATCAAATATTAAGGATTCAATGATAATTATTTATAAAAATAGGAGGTGAAATTTAAGTGCCAACAATTAATCAATTAGTAAGAAAAGGAAGAAAAACTTCTGTAACAAAATCTACAGCTCCAGCACTTCAACATGGATACAATTCAAGAAGAAAATCATTAACTAATCAAAGGTCTCCACAAAAGAGAGGTGTATGTACAGTTGTAAAAACAGTAACACCTAAAAAACCAAACTCAGCTTTGAGAAAGGTTGCTAGGGTTAGACTATCAAATGGATATGAGGTAACATCATATATACCAGGAATAGGACATAATTTACAAGAGCATAGTGTAGTTTTAATAAGAGGGGGAAGAGTAAAAGACCTTCCAGGTGTTAGATACCATATTATCAGAGGAACACTAGATACAGCGGGTGTAAAAGATAGAATGCAAGCTAGATCTAAATATGGAGCAAAGAAACCAAAAAAATAAAATAAACACTTGTAAATAGAATGCAAGAAAAAATTTTAATATTATGCTATATAATAGATTACTAATTTAAGGTACTTAAATTTAATAATAAATTATAAAGCATTATACGGGAAAATGATAGAATTTTCCAGAGTACCTATAATACTAATAATAGTATTAAATACAATAAAATAAGGAGGGAAGAATAGTGCCAAGAAGAGGATTTATTGCTAAAAGAGATGTTTTAGCAGACCCAATTTACAATAGCAAAGTCGTTACAAAATTAATAAATAACGTAATGCTAGATGGTAAGAAAACAGTAGCTCAAAAAATAGTTTATGATGCATTTGATATAATAAAAGAAAAAACAGAAAAAGGTGCATTATCAGTATTTGAGGAAGCTTTAAATAATATAATGCCAGTTCTTGAAGTAAAAGCTAAGAGAATAGGTGGAGCTACATACCAAGTACCTATGGATATCAGACCAGAAAGAAGACAAACATTAGCATTAAGATGGTTAGTTTCATATGCTAGAAATAGAAATGAAAAGACAATGGCTCAAAAATTAGCTGGTGAAATTTTAGATGCAGTTGCTGGAAATGGTGGAGCATTTAAGAAGAAAGAAGATATGCATAGAATGGCTGAAGCGAATAAAGCTTTCGCTCACTACAAATTCTAGTTATTTCGGTGAAAAACTTCGGATTGCGTCGTTACCTTAAAATACAAAAAATGCTCGACGTACCTTTGTACGCCTCCGCTTTTTCGATTTTAGGTGCCTAGCACTACTCGTTTTTGACCAAAATAACAGAGTAAAAATATAGCAAGATAATTTTTCGGTGAAAAACTTCGGATTGCGTCGTTACCTTAAAATACAAAAAATGCTCGA
>JAUNSP010000004.1:0-4216 GCA_030539155.1 Clostridia bacterium | reverse complement strand
TTTGTACGCCTCCGCTTTTTCGATTTTAGGTGCCTAGCACTACTCGTTTTTGACCGAAATAACACAGAGTACAAAATAACAGTGTAAAAAAAGTATAGAAAGAATAGGAGGAAAAAAAAGTGGCAAATAGAGAATTTCCTTTAGAAAAAGTAAGAAATATAGGAATTATGGCTCACATTGATGCTGGAAAAACTACTACTACAGAGAGAATTCTATTTTATACAGGTAGAACTCACAAAATAGGAGAAGTTCATGAAGGTGCTGCTACTATGGACTGGATGGTTCAAGAACAGGAAAGAGGTATAACAATTACTTCTGCAGCTACTACAGCTAAATGGTTAGGTCACAGAATAAATATAATTGATACTCCTGGACACGTTGATTTCACAGTTGAAGTTGAACGTTCTTTAAGAGTATTAGACGGTTCAGTTACCGTTTTCTGTGCAAAAGGTGGGGTTCAACCACAATCAGAAACAGTTTGGAGACAAGCTGATAAATATCAAGTACCAAGAATGGCTTATGTAAACAAAATGGATATAACAGGTGCAAATTTCCTAGGATGCGTTGCGCAAATGAGAGATAGATTAAATGCAAATGCTATACCAATTCAATTACCTATTGGTGCTGAAGATACATTCGTAGGAATAGTTGATTTAATAACAATGAAAGCTTTCATTCATAAAGATGATTTGGGAAGGGAAATTGAAGAAACAGATATTCCAGGGGATTTAAAAGAACAGGCAGAAGAATATAGAGCTAAATTAATAGAAGCAGTTGCAGAACAAGATGATGAATTGATGATGAAATATCTAGAGGGTGAAGAACTTACTGTAGATGAAATCAAAAAAGGAATCAGATTAGGAACAATTGGAAATAAAATGATACCAGTATGTTGTGGATCATCATATAAAAATAAGGGTGTTCAAGAATTGTTAAATGCAGTAGTAGCATACATGCCTTCACCTTTAGATATTCCAGCTATAAAAGGTGTAGATTTAGATGGAAATGAGACTGAAAGAAAGGCTTCTGGTGAAGAACCGTTTTCAGCATTAGCATTTAAAATTGCTACAGACCCATATGTTGGAAAATTATGTTTCTTTAGAGTATACTCAGGAACATTAGATGCAGGTTCAACAATATTAAATGCAAATAAAGGTAAAAAAGATAGAATGGGTAGAATTTTATTGATGCATGCAAATCATAGAGAAGATATAGATAAAGTTTTCGCTGGTGATATTGCAGCAGCAGTAGGATTAAAAGAAGTATCAACAGGGGATACTTTATGTGATATTTCAAAACCAGTCATACTAGAATCAATGGAATTCCCAGAACCAGTTATTGATATTGCTATAGAACCAAAAGATAAGGCAAATAGCGAAAAAATGGGAATTGCCTTAGCAAAACTTGCTGAGGAAGACCCTACATTTAAAACTTATACAAATCATGAAACAGGTCAAACTGTTATTGCAGGTATGGGGGAATTACACTTAGATATAATCGTTGATAGATTAAAAAGAGAGTTTAAAGTTGAATGTACAGTTGGTAAACCACAAGTTTCTTACAAAGAAACAGTTAGAAATAAGGTAAGAGTGGAAGGAAAATTCATTCGTCAATCAGGTGGACGTGGACAATATGGACATGTTTGGATTGAGTTAGAACCATTAGAGCCAGGAACTGGTGTTCAATTTGAGAGTAAAATTGTTGGTGGAGTTGTTCCAAAGGAATATATTAAACCAACTGAAGAAGGAATTAGAGAAGCTGCTGAAAGTGGAATTTTAGCTGGATACCCAGTTATCGACTTTAAGGCGACTTTAGTGGATGGTTCATATCATGATGTCGATTCATCAGAAATGGCGTTCAAAGTAGCAGGTTCAATGGCATTTAAAGAGGGATGTAGACAAGCTAAATCTGTAATCTTGGAACCAATAATGAGAGTAGAAGTTACAGTTCCAGAAGAATATATGGGAGATGTAATAGGAGATATTAACTCAAGACGTGGAAGAATGGAAGGAATGGAAGCTAGAAATGGCGCTCAAATAATTAGAGGATTTATTCCATTATCAGAAATGTTTGGATATGCAACAGACTTACGTTCTAAAACTCAAGGTAGAGGAACTTATGCTATGGAACCTTCTCATTATGAAGAAGTTCCAAAATCTATACTTGAAACAATAGTTGCAAGTAGAAAAAAGGATTAGTTAGAGGCTAGATATTAGAAGTTGAATGTTGGAAAAGTGTGTATATTAGTTCATAAGTTTTAATTATTACTCTAATTTCTAATATGTAAAGCTAAACTTAATTTAAGTTTAAATAAAAAAATAAAAAAAATATTAAAAAGACTTGATTTTTTACTTTAAATAGTATAAAATACAGTATGTAATTTTGTTATTAATTTTTAAGTAACATTAAAAAATGTTATATAAATATACTCTAAAAGGTGAGTATAAAAGCCAAAAGTAACTTATTGTTACAAAAAAAAGAAGGACTTTAAGTCCAAAAATAAAAGGAGGAATTTAAAATGGCAAAAGCAAAGTTTGAAAGAACTAAACCACATGTTAACATTGGTACAATTGGTCACGTTGACCACGGAAAAACAACAACAACAGCAGCTATTACAAAATACTTAGGTTTATTAGGTAAAGCTAAATATGAAGCATACGATTCAATCGATAGTGCTCCAGAAGAAAAAGAGAGAGGAATTACAATCAATACAGCTCACGTTGAATACGAAACAGATAACAGACATTATGCACACGTTGACTGTCCAGGACATGCTGATTATGTTAAAAACATGATTACAGGTGCTGCTCAAATGGATGGAGCAATCTTAGTAGTATCAGCAGCTGATGGACCAATGCCTCAAACAAGAGAGCATATCTTACTTGCAAGACAAGTTGGTGTTAAATACATCGTTGTTTACCTAAACAAATGTGATATGGTAGATGATCCAGAATTATTAGAATTAGTAGAAATGGAAGTTAGGGATTTATTATCTTACTATGACTTCCCTGGAGATGATATTCCAATCATAAAAGGATCTTCACTAAATATATTAGAGACATCTTCAACAGATCCTAATGATGAAGTTTATGCTCCAATGAAGGAATTAATGGATGCAGTTGATAGTTATATACCAACACCAGAAAGACCAACAGATCAACCATTCTTAATGCCAATCGAGGACGTTTTCACAATTACAGGTAGAGGAACAGTTGCTACTGGTAGAGTTGAAAGAGGAATCGTTAAATTACAAGATGAAGTTGAAATTATAGGATTATCAACTGAACGTAGAAAAACTGTAGTAACAGGTGTTGAAATGTTCAGAAAATTATTAGACCAAGCAGAGGCTGGAGATAATATAGGTGTTCTTTTAAGAGGTGTTCAAAGAACAGATATTGAAAGAGGACAAGTATTAGCAAAACCAGGAACAATAAATCCACATACAAAATTCAAAGCACAAGTATACGTTCTTACTAAAGAAGAAGGTGGAAGACATACTCCATTCTTTAATGGGTATAGACCACAATTCTACTTTAGAACTACAGACGTTACAGGTATTATTGATTTACCACAAGGCGTTGAAATGGTTATGCCAGGAGACAATATTGATATGACAATCGAATTAATAACACCAATAGCAATCGAAAAAGGATTAAGATTCGCTATTCGTGAAGGAGGAAGAACAGTAGGTTCTGGTGTTGTATCTGAAATATATGAATAAAATATAAATTTCTATTATGAAAAATTAGAAATTTCTTAAAACACAAGGAAAAGCAAGGGAAAATATTATTTTTCCCTTGCTTTTTTTGTGTAAGTATAGTAAAATAGTATTGATTAATAAATTTTAGAGGTGAAAAATTTGAGTAAAAAAATAAAAGGTTTTGATAAGGAAAAGTTAGTGTCTAAAACAAAAATTTATTTAATAATAATAGCAATCCTATTTATAATAGTATGTTGTTATGAAAGGAGATGGCTACTACCATCAGCAGTAGCATATTGCTTAATTACTCTTTATTCAATCTGGGCTAGTTCAAAGAAAAAAGAGGAGATATTGGAACACATAAAGGATATAACAATTAATGTGGATACGGTGGCAAAAAATACATTAATTAATTCTCCGTTTCCAATGGTAATAATCGAGGACAATGGAAGTATAATTTGGAAGAGTACACAATTTGCAAGTGAATTTTCGAATATAGATGTAGAAAATTCCTTA
>JAUNSP010000059.1 GCA_030539155.1 Clostridia bacterium | reverse complement strand
GAAATATTATACCTCAGCCAACAAAAAGTTAATATATTTATAAGTCTTTTTTATTTTCTCAAATATTTTTTCTAATTATTTCATGTTACTGTAAAAAATTGTTTATAACTGTCCAACTAATTAGAAAGCGTTAAAATTTCTTAAAAGTAATAAAAGATATTTTATAGCATAATTTTTTAACAACTAATGATGATGTCCTTTTTCTTTATGAAAATGTGGTTTACACTCTTTTTCACCGCATATTTCTGTTTCAGTTTCTAAAATAGAATGACATATATTATGTTCCTCTAATTCTTCCCTTATTTCATGTTTTATTTTATCTATATCTTTACTTTTACTAACTATATGCATAGTTGCATAGTTAGTAAAGCCATCTATACTCCACACATGTATATGATGAACATCTTCTACTTCATTAATTTTTAATATGTGTTTTTTTAATTCATCTATATCTATATCATGCGGTGTCTTTTCTAAAAACAAATCTGAAACTTGCTTTAGGTTTTTTAGAGTACTAATTAAAATGAATGTTGCCACACCTATACTCATTATAGAATCAATTATTTTTATATCAGTAAAGTTCATTATTACTGCTCCAATTAATACCACAATCCATCCTAATACATCTTCTAGCATATGGAGATTAACCGATTTTTGATTAATAGAATCTCCTTCCCTTGTACAATATGCAGCAATAAAATTTATCACTACTCCTATAATAGCAAAAATTATCATTCCATTATAATTTATTTCTACTGGATTAAATATTCTGCAAACTGCATTATAAATAACTAAAATAGATCCTACCATTAATATTACTGTAGTAATTAATCCTCCTAGCACAGAATATCTTATATATCCATAAGTATAATTTTTATCAGCACCTTTTTTACTTTTCTTTTCTAAAAAATATGATACTCCAATTGAAATAGCATCTCCCAAATCATGAATTGAATCAGATAATATTGCTACAGAATTTGTGAAAAAGCCTCCGAAAAATTCAAATAAAGCAAATCCAAAATTTAAAATAAATGCTATTAATATATTTCTTTCTGTTTTCATTTTGTGTCTCCTTTCAATTAAAACTACTTTTTATCACAAGATTTACAATATGGGCAGCTTGCACATGCTGAGTTTTTATATTTAAATTTTGATACTATTATACTTATAACTACTAATAATACTATTCCAATTACAATTATATTTGCTAAATTAAATACTCCTGTTTCAATTCTGCTCCCTGTTTGATATACAATTGTTGCTAAAATCCAAGCAAGTAAAGTTTGAAATCCTACTGCTTTTAACATTTTTTTGTTTCCACCTAATTCTCTTTTCATTGCTCCTATTGCTCCAAAACAAGGTGCTGAAAATAAATTGAATACCATAAATGCGTATGCTGATGCAGCTGTAAAAAATCCAAACATTCCATTTTGTGTAAATATTTGCGTTCCTTCTTCTATATCATCTGCCAATCCATTTATTACTGCCATTGATGATACTACTTGTTCTTTTGCAACTAACCCTTGTATTGCTGATACTGTTGCACCCCAGCTTTTTGTACCAAGCATTGGCTCAAATATCCAAGATATTTTATTTCCAATTACTGCTAACATACTATTTTCAATTTCTACTCCATATTCCATACTAAATGAAAATGATAATAAAAACCATATAACAATTGAACAAAGTAATATAATTGTTCCTGCTCTTTTTATAAAAGCAATTACTTTATCAAATACATCTTTTGCAACATATTTTGCACTTGGTAATTTGTATTCTGGTAATTCTGATATGTATGTACTTGCTGTATGTTTAAAAACAAATTTTTTCATGATTATTGCACTTAATATTATTACTACTATTGCAAAGAAATATAATGAAGCTGATGCAATTCCAGCACTTTCTGGAAAGAAATATCCTGCAAATAGTGCTATTATTGGTAATTTTGCACTGCAAGGTATAAATGGTGTAAGTATAGTTGTCATTTTCCTTTCATCTTCATTTTCTATAATTCTTGAACTCATTATTCCTGGGACACTACATCCAGAGCCAACAATAAATGGTATTAAGCTCTTTCCACTTAATCCTAATTTCCTAAATATTTTGTCTAAAAATAATGCTATTCTTGACATATATCCTGTTGTCTCTAATATTGATATACAAAGGAATAATATAATAAGTTGTGGTATAAATCCTAGGATTGCCCCAACGCCTGCAATTATTCCATCAACCACTAAACTATTAAGCCATTCAGAAGTACCTATTATTTCTAATAATTCTCCTGCTTTTTCTCCGAGCATTCCTACAGTTTCTCCAACCCAGTCAACAGTAAAACTTCCTATAACCCCTACAGATAAATAATAGATTAAAAACATGATGACAATAAAAATTGGAAAGGCTAACCATTTATTTAAAAATATTTTATCTAGTTTGTCTGATACTGTTTCTGGCATTTCTTTTTGAGTAATACTTAGCTTTTTTACTTTTTCTATAAATGAATACCTTTCTGTTGCAATTATTTCTTCTAATTCTGTATCATATTCTTCTTGTGTTTCTTTAACAATTGAAACAATTGCTGGCAAATTATATTTCTTAAATCCTTTATCATCTTCCAATAACTTAACACCGATAAATCTTTTATGTGATATTTCTTTTGTTATTTTATTCTCTATATTTAAAATACTAGTTTCCATATTCGCATCATATATCTTCTTTTTTTGTGTTACAAAATTCTCATCTATTGCCTTAATTAAGTCATCCATTCCAGTTTCTTTTAATGCTGATATCTGCACTACTTTTGTTCCAAGTTCTTTACTTAATCTTTCTACATCTATCTTTAGTCCTTTTTTTGAAAGCATATCTGCCATATTTAATGCAACTATTACTTTGCAATCTAATTCTAGTAATTGTGTAGTTAAATATAAACTCCTTTCTAAAGATGTAGCATCTACAATATTAATTATTGCATCAGGTTTTTCTTCAAATACAAAGTTTCTTGATACTTCTTCTTCAGCGGTATATGGGCTTAAAGAATAAATACCAGGCAAGTCAGTTATTTCATGTTCTGTTCCTTTTATTTTGCCAGTCTTTTTTTCTATTGTCACTCCTGGCCAATTTCCTATTTTTGCATTCATACCTGTTAAGTAATTAAATAATGTTGTTTTACCACTATTTTGATTTCCTACTAATCCAATTTTCATTTTTTTATCACCTCAATTTCTATCTGTTCTAGATCTGCCTTTCTTAAGGCTAATTCATAATCTCTTAATTCAATATCAATTGGATCCCCCATTGGTGCTATTTTTTTTACTGTTACTTTTACCCCCCTAGTTATTCCCATATCAAGTAAATGCCTTTTTATTTGCTTGTTTGAGATATTTAATTTTGTAACTCTTGCTGATTGCCCAACTTTTAAATTGGCTAAATTACACTTTTTTTCCATATTTTCCTCCTTTATATGAAATTTATTTCATGTTTATAAATTATATTATAATTAAAAATAAAAAAAATGTCAATAGAATATGAATATTTTTTCATATTTCTTGACTTTTTAATAAAATAAAGGTATAATACAATTATAATAATTAAGAAAGGAGTGTATGGTTATTTAAGTTATTAAATATATCATACAAGTATTAAAAATGGGAAATGCAGAAATTCGAGAACCTATTCAGAAACGCTCTATTGAAAAAAAAGAAAGAATTATCCAAGCTGGTTTTGAGCTAATTTGTGAAAAGGGTTATTATAATACTAATACTGCTGAAATTGCTAAAGCTGCAGGAGTATCTACGGGTATTGTCTATCAATATTTTAAAGATAAACATGATATTTTAATAGAAGGTATTCGATTATATGCCGATTCTCTTTTTTACCCTATGTTATCAATTTCAGATAATAATAAGGTTATTACTTCTGAAAACATTTCATTCTGTTTTAGAGAAATGATAAACAAATTTATTAAAGAACACAAATTGTCTAAAATTGCTCATGAAGAGATAATGTCTATGACTCACTCTGATAAAGAAGTTGCTAATTTATTCCATAAATCTGAAATGGAAATGACAAATAAATTAACAAGAATCCTTTTGTCTAACGGATTTAATGAATATAATCTTAGTGAGAAAGTACACATCATAATTGGAATGATTGATAATTTATGCCATGAAATTGTTTATCATAAACATAAACAATTAGACTATGATAAAATGATTGATATTGTTATATATAATATCTCAAACATGCTAAAATAATTATCCAATACAAGTCAAGTTTAAATGTCTCTGCCTTTTGTATATTTTTTATTTTTAGAGTGCTAGTATTTCCTCCATCTATTAACACCAAACATTTAACTTGCTCATCATCTTTAGCAACTACATATTTTCCAGTATATGATTGTAAAAAAAATCTCTGTTTTAAACATAGTTCTAAAAAGCATAAGAATATTCCTATATCAAATTTATTATATTATTATAATATGTAACAGCATCTTTTGGCATTATACCTCTTTTGCCTTCTCTTTTATATCTATATACTTTTAGTTCACTTCCTGTGATTATTCCGTTTCGTATATTTCTAAATAAATGAAAAGATTTTCTTTTAAATATCATATCATATAAATTATTGTTCACTTTATCACCCCTACAACTTACTAAATATTTCTATAATAATCCCTATATCTTTTCACATTATATACTATTTCCCTCAATAACTTAACAAATTTTTCAAAATTTCTTTTGCACTATACTATGTATTCTTTTGAATTTAGTCCTATGCCAATACTGTCCCCTAAGCAGATTGTTTTATCAATATTATTTTTATTTTTGGAATACAAGTATTCTCCCCCTGCAAGTTTTAATTCTTTTCAAAATTCTACTATTCTACGATTTCTATATTTTCTTGCAATCACATTTTGGTTATTAATTAATTTTAGAATATCTTGGAACATTTTTTCTAACCCCCATATGATATATGTAGTCTTAACTCTGTTCATATGGTTTTTTTGTACTCACATTATATTGGATTATCTATGTTTTTTCAATATATATTTTTAAAAATATAGTAGGCAAATTATATATATTTTTTGCCTACTAATATTTTACACTAACATATCTTCATAAAAAAAGATATTTTTAAAAATATGTATCATACCCTTGTTTTAATTAATCTATTATCATTTTTTGGGATATTTGATTTTATAATATAAAAAATATAATTCATTTAATATGTAACTGAGGAATTATATAAATTGTAAAAACTTGTAGAATAATTGTCTTTTTTACTATATTTGATAGAAAATATTCCTTTAGAATATAATAATTTTGTATTTTCATCAATAGAAAAAGTTGTAGGAATTTTCTTAATATTTTTTATATCTATTCTCTTTGAGATTATAGTTGAATTACAATATTCTTGAAGTGAAGAGAAATCATTAAAAGCAGAAAAATAAACAATTCCTTCTAAATTAAAAATTGATTCTAAAATATCAGAGATGTTATTTAAAGATTTTTTTCTATCTCCTGCTTTTATTCCTTTATATTCTGTTTCTTCAGGAATAATATCATATATGTTTTTTGCTTCATAATACTTATCATTTTTAAACAATTCTTCTGCTTTAGCCATATATGCAATATTATAATATGAATTAGAATCTTGATAATCTTTACAAGATGTTAATTCAATAATTGCTTCACTATAATTACCCTTTAAAAAATAATCTTTTCCCAACTCATAATGAATTTGTTTTTTAATATTCTTTAAATCATTATATTCTTTATTTTTAATTTTTTGTATTTCTTGTAATGCAGCTATATAATTCTTGTTTTCTAGATAATTTAAAGTGTAATTATAATATATAGTATCTAATAAATCATTAGTATCATATTTATTAGTTAAAGGTTCTAAATATAGTAAAGCTTTTTCATAATTTTCATTTTCTAAATATTGTTTTCCTATTTTATAATTACAATCATCTATTTTATTAATAATGGTTTCATCTTTAGATTGTATTTGTTGCAACTCTTCTAAAGCACTATCATAAAATCCATTATTAAACATCAGTATTGCACTGGAGTATTTAACTTTATATTCAATATTTTGATAAATATCTTTTTCATTTTTTAGACAAATCTTTAATAATCCTAATTTAGTATTATATTTTTGAACATTATCATATTGATTTTGTTGGAAACTTTCATTTATATTATTTACACTTTTATTAATATACTTTTGTATTAATAGATATGCACTAATAATTATAACAGGAATAATTATTAATGCAATTAATTGGAATCTCTTGTTAAGTATCATATTTTTCAAAGTATTGTTTTTTTTCATATATTTCTCCTTAATTAATATTTTTTTATTATATTTATTTTTTTATTTTACAAATTTATTGTATATGATAAATACTTATTGTAATTGTTTTTCTTTATACATTTCAATCCAATATTGATAATAAGGATTTTCCCATGATGTTCCATCATAATAATCTGCACTTTTTACAATAGCTACAATTTTAGATATATTATGATTTTCATCTAATTTCCAACCCTTATTATCCTTACTTGTGGCGCCGGGAAGTATATTTTCATTTTCTCCTATCCCAATAAATTCATATTTAGCATCTGAAAAACTAAAACTTTCCTTAATCTTTAGTGGATAATTATTTATATCATAAGCTAATATTGATACAGTATAATTCTTTATTGTTTTATTAGAGTTATTCTTTATTATGGCAACCATCATATCTGGGTATAGGGATTTGTATTTATCACTCTGAATAGCTATACTTGCACTAACAACCTCTATTTCTTGCTCATTTTTATATTTTTTTATTTCTTGTTCCTTTGCTTTATTCAAAATTTCTTCACTTTTTTTCATAATATTTTGATCATTTGAAAATATTTCAATAAGTTTTGTTATTAATTCTTTTGCAGAAATATAATCATTACTTAAAACTAATGAATCAATGTCGTTTAAAGTTTTTTCTTTTAAAGAATTCATATTAGTAGAAATAAATTTTTGTGCATATTCATAATTTTTAGAATCTATTGTAGTTACTTTTTTGTACTCAATCATTGCATCAAGTACATTATTTTCTAATTCAAATTTCGTTGCAGTGTCAAAAGCTTCTTTAGAAAGCTTAACATCCTCTAAATTTTTACTTGCATCTTTAATAAATGTAGATAAACCATTAATTTTTTCAAATCTATTAATAATCTCTTTTGTTTCTTCATAATTATTTATATTATCTATATATAAATAAATTATATCACTTATATATTTTTGGAAATACTTGTTAGCTTTTTTTCTGTCATTATATTTAGTTATTGAATTATAATTATCTCCTAATTTTGTTATATTATCATTTCTTATGTTGTTAATAAATTGATTTAGTGGATTATTTAAGTACTTAATTATTCCTACAGATGCTATACTAAATATAATAATAATACTTATTATCACATTTATTCTTTTATTTATTATTCTTTTTATTACTTATTTTATTTTTTCCATTTTTCACCATCTATATTTTTTTT
>JAUNSP010000102.1 GCA_030539155.1 Clostridia bacterium | reverse complement strand
GTTAAAGTTAACGTACATATAAACAAAGATACCATAACACATAAACTAATATATCTTTTCATTTTTTCCTCCTATTATCTAATTTTCTTAGGTATTTGTGAAACTCTAAAAGCCTCATAAACACTTAATTTTATTAACTATATATATGTTATTTTCCTCCACTTTTTGATATAATTAAAACATAATCAATTGGCAATAATTACACCAAAGAAGGGAAGGAATAATAACCAATGTTAAATTGTGAAAACCAATTAAATTTAAGCGATATTTATTCTAATTGTTCAGAATTATTTAGGGAACAACGCCCTGAATTTCTTACATTATTAGATAAATATATCGATATCAATACCTTTATCTCATTTTCTTTTAGAAATGCTTTCCATGCTAAAACCGGAAGGCCTAGGGGATGTTCCCTTTATGGATATATATCCGCTTTAATTTTACAAAAGATTTTTAATATTCCCTCTGACACTCTCTTAATTCTTATCCTTAATTTCTCTAAAGAACTGCGTTCTTTTTGTGGTATTTCTAATGTCCCGGATGCTTCAAAATTAACTCGCTTTAAACAAGATTTCTCAAAATATCTTGAACAGATGTTTATTGACCTTGTTGATGTCACAGAGCCTATTTGCAGAAAAATTAACCCTTTCCTTTCCAATATGCTTTCTTATGACACCTCTGCTGTCGAATCCTACGTTACTGAAAACAATCCTAAACATATTAATTCCACCATCAACAAATTAAAATCTTTTTACAAATTTAAAGGTATTGATAAATCTAATGACGATATCTACAAACAAGCTTTTTGTTCTCTTCCTAAAACTTCTTCTGCCGACTCCTCAATTAGAAAAATGTATGCAAACGGTCACTTTTGCTATGGTAGAAAATTCGGTATCATTACTAATGGTTTAGGTATTCCTCGACATATTGATTTTTTTGACGATGACTTTAAGTCACGTCACAAAAATTACATATATGAAGAAACTGATACACCTGACTTCGATAAGTCTATTTCAGACAATAGGAGCCTTCAACCCATTTTCAATGATTTTTACAACTTACACCCCTCATTCAAACACAGTATTTTCCTCGGTGATGCCGCTTTTGATTCATACTCGACTTATGATTTCCTTCTAAAAAAAGATGAAAATGGTGTCTCACTTTTCGATAAGGCTTTTATTCCTCTAAATTCAAGAGCTGTATCTGATATGCCTAATTGCCCTATAAACCAAAATGGTATTCCTGTTTGCCCACATGATAATTCTCTTTTATTCCTTCGTGATGGTATTTGTCACGAAAATGGTAGAGCTGACAGAGTCAAATGGCGCTGTCCTAAAATGAATATGATTAACGGCAAATGGGCTTGTTCTTGTGAAAATCCTTGTTCCTCTGCTAAACGTGGGCGCACAGCCTATACCACTCCCTCTCGTAACTTAAGACTTTATCCCGGTACTATTCGTGGAACTAAGGAATGGAATACTATTTACAAAATTAGGGGCACAGTTGAGCAGGCTATTAATCATATTAAATCTAATATGGGTGTTTCCGGAAGGAAAACCAGAAATCTTTTAACTACTAAAGCAGATGTTTTCCTTGCCGGCATTGCTCAACTTTTTACAGTTATTATTGCTGATGCTATGTTAAAGCCTCAATACATTAGAAGTATTAAAAAACTTGCTTGTTAATATTTGGTTTTCAATGTTCATAATTTATATTTTTAAGTCTTAGAAAGTTTTGAGATTTTCTTGGACTTATTAAATATACCCATTTTTCATTTACAGATTTTGCTACTCCTAAATTCCTACTTTTATTATGTGTACCTTGCTTTTTTATTTAGTTTCGCAATTACCTAAATTAAAATTTACTTTGTCAATTACTTCATTTCCGTATGTACTCCGTAGTTTTATTTGATTTTCTGCTTTTGACTTGTTGAAATAAAAAGTAATGATAATTGTAATTACTCCTCCTGTACTTGGTATTGCATAAATCAACGGTGTAGGATTATTATATTTCCACGAGAAAAGCATACTAAATACTATCAAACAGACATACAGGATAGAAAAAATGATAGTAGCGAATGCCACTATCA
>JAUNSP010000101.1 GCA_030539155.1 Clostridia bacterium | reverse complement strand
TATATTGGGTTAGAAAAAAAAATAAAAAAAATGCCCACTTTTACTTGACACAAACTAATTGAATCAATGCTTTCTTCTAAATATTCCCCACAATTATAAATCCCCATTATAATAGATACTTTTTTCATAATCACTACCTCGTTTTAAATAAATCTGTTTCATTTTTCGTTCTACATTTTTTAATAAATAATAATTTATATACTTTTTATCCTCCTCTTTCGCTTGCTCAATAAATTTGGGGCCATTTAAAATCTTTTGAATTTCCTTAATCATTCGTGCAACATTATTAATTTCAACAACAACTCCATTTTCTCCATTATGTATTAAATCTCTATTTCCCCTACAATTTGTTACTACGCAAGGAATTCCGTTATACATTGCTTCCATTATATTTACTGGTAACCCCTCTTGTTTAGCAGTTGATATTGCTAAATTTGATATTTTCATTAGTCTTGGAATATCTTTTCTATAACCTAAAAACTTTATATTTTCATCTAAATTATATTCTTTTACCATCGTTTGATATTTCCCATTCATTGAATCCAATCCTGGAAGTAATAATTTTATATTTTTGTTTATTTTTGTTAACTCTTTTACTACCTCTATTGCCATTCTCTGATTCTTCCTTATACTCAATTCCGCTGGGTATATTATCACAAAATCATCTTTTTCCAATCCTAAACTTTTCCTTAATTCTAATTTTTCCCCCTCATTCATTTCTATCCCAAATTTTTCCTCATCAATACCAACTCCAGGAATTAATTCTATTTGTTTAGTTTTAAATTTTTTCCTTGCTATTTCATAATCTTCACCATTTATTGTTATTAAGCAATCCGTATACCTTGCTAAATATTTTTCAACTGTATAAAAAATTAACCAATTTTTTAATGGTGCCCCTTTGAAGAAATGAAATCCATGTGCTGTGTAAATTACTCTTGTACCCCTTTTTCTTGCCTTTTTAGCTGCTATTCTTGTTACAACACTCCCCATAGGTGTATGGCAATGTATTATTTCAAATTTTTCTTTTTCTATTATCCTTTTTAAGTCTTTTATTGCTTTAAGATTATTTACTTTTAACGGACTTTTCTCAAAAGAAATCTTATGTTTCTTATCACAATATGGAATTTTTTCTGTTCCATTAGTTGCCACGTGTACTTCATATCCATTTTCCTTAAACATTCTTAAATAAGGTAAATGAAATTGAAGTATATGTGAATCAACTGTTGCTGTAAATAAAACTTTCTTCATACTTATACTCCTTTTTTCTCTTTCTATCTATTAACGATATTTTTTCTTTTCTCTTCATTATACTGAGAAATTCCATTTATCCTACTAAATGATATCTTCAAAAATTCTATTTCTTCAATTATACCTTTTTCAGAAATTTCGGCATTGTCCTTTTTTAATACAGAAATCACTGTCAAAAATATTATTTTCAAATCTTCTCTTAACCCTAATCTTTTTACATATCCCAAATCATAATACAACTTTTCCTCTATAGAGATTCCATTCCTTCCTTTTATCTGTGCTAATCCTGATATGCCTGGTAACACATCATTTCTCTTTTTTTGCTCATCTGTAAGGAATTTGTAATACTCTGGTATCCATGGTCTTGGTCCTATAAAACTCATCTCTCCTTTTAAAACATTAAAAATTTGTGGAAGTTCATCTAAGCTTGTTTTTCTTAAAAATTTACCAACCTTTGTAACCATTTGCGAATACGAATAATCACTATGTAATTCTTCCCTGTCCGTTCTCATTGTTCTAAATTTGTAGATATAAAATGGGTTCAAATCTTTTCCTATTCTTTTTTGTACAAATATTACATGTTGTCCATCTTCTAACTTTATAGCAATTGCAATTACTATCATTGGTATTCCTACGAGTAAAAGTGCAATTATTGCAATAATTACATCCATTATCCTTTTTACTAAATTATAATTCATTTGTTTCTCCCTCATAACTTCATCTAATAAGATTATAATATCATTTTTAATATTATTTTACAATAGTTTTCGACACTTTTTTTACTTTGGGTTAATTTAAGTTGCGATGTCCGTTTTTGTTTTTTTCATTTTTACACAAAAACC
>JAUNSP010000100.1 GCA_030539155.1 Clostridia bacterium | reverse complement strand
GAAGAAAAAGAATTACTTAAAAAAGGCAGAGGTGCGGAAATTTTTTCGGGCTCTAATTTTGGTGCGCAAAATCACACAACTTGCGGACAAAGTGTGGATACAAGTTCTTGTAACACAAACGGTATAACTTTAATTGCACTAATCATTACCATTGTGATTATGCTAATTCTAGCAGGGATTACAATTAATTTAACATTAGGAGAAAATGGAATTTTTCAAAAAGCAAAATTAGCAAGGAGTCAGTATGAAACTGCAAGTGTGCAAGAAAAATTAGAAATGGATGTTATGGCATTTGATATGGGGAAAACATTAGATTTAACTATGGAACAGTATTTAGAAAATTTAAGAACTAGTGGTATTTCAGAAGATAGTATGGTTGATAGAATTGATACTACTGATGTAAAAGAAAAAATTATAAAAATAGGAGATAGAGTGTATAGTATATATTCTAGTTCGGTGAATGGGAATAAGGTAAGAATTTCTTTTGATAAGGGAGAAAATGTAATGATGCACGATCTAAATAATTGGAATGATGCAAATGATACTTGGTTAAATACTGGAATTGCAAGAAAAGATATAAAATCAATTAGTTTTGTAAATGAGATACCGGATTTTGATGAAGAGCCTAATACTGATGTTACAGCATTAGGGCATGGAGAAGGAAAGGTAATGGCTTGGTGGAGTGGAGATTCAGAAAATGGATATAATATATGTATTGGGGCAAACGGGGGAGTAATAGCTCCAAAGAGTTGTACGTCGTTATTTGCAAATATGGAGCAATTAACAACAGTAGATTTTGGAGAAAGTGCAATAAACTTTGATACAAGTAATACAATAGATATGACAAAAATGTTTAGAATGGGGGCTATTTCAAATCTATCAAATATAAGTTTTGAAGGATTTAATACGAGTAATGTATATCTTATGCAAAGATGGATTGAAAATAATTTAAAAATAACAAGTGTTAATTTAACTTCGTTTAATACGAGCAAAGTGGAAAATATGGATAGAATGTTTGCTACAACTGGGCTTACAACTTTAGATGTAAGTAATTTTGATACAAGTAGTGTAACAGACATGCAGTGTATGTTTATGATTACAACTCTTTCAGGAAGTTTAGATTTAAGTTCTTTTAATACAAGCAAAGTAATTAATATGGGGGAAATGTTTAGGTATTGTCGAAAATTGGAAAGATTAATTTTAGGAGATAATTTTGATACAAGTAGTGTAACGAATATGAAGAATATGTTTTCTGAAATATGGTTAATTGATGAATTAGATTTAGGGGAAAAGTTCGATACAAGCAAAGTAATTAATATGGGGGGAATGTTTTATGAGTTAAGAGCTTTAAAAAATTTAGATCTTGGCGATAAATTTGATACAGGAAAGGTAACAAATATGGATTATATATAGTAAAGGATATAAATTTTGGAGATAGGTTTAATACTACTAGCCTAACTTCAGCAAAGGGCATGTTTAGATTTTGTTATGATCTAGAAACATTAAATATGGGCAATTTTGGAAAAGGGGCTAATAGAAATGACATAATAACAGAGAATGAATTTAATGGAGTACCTTTAAATAATGTATCTTTAACTATCTGTAGTGAGGCTAATACTAATAACTGGTTTAATGATCACTTTCAAAATTTAAGTAGTTTTAAATCATATGAAGTAGAGTAATAAATGTATCATTTTTATTAGAATAAATAGTATGCAGGAAAATGGCAAAGAATGTCGTTTTTCTGCATATTTTGTCGTATTTTGTCTGAAAGACTATATTAATTTTTAAAATATAGTTTTAATCAAGAAATAGGATTAAAATATTTTTGAAATGTATGTGAGGTATTTTTTTGCATATGTATTTTTGTTATGTTCTAAAATTTGTAAAAAATAATATATCACGTGAGCGTGTGGCTACTTTGAATCTTATTTTCAGAGTAATTTTTTATGAAATCTTTAACCTTTGAGAAAATTTTTTAAAACTTTTGTAATTTTTGTTGACTATTTGAAAAATAAATTTTATAATTAATTTATGGATGGGGCTGTGCCCTAAAACAAGAAAATTAAAACAAGGAGGAAATTTTAAGATGAAAAACGGTATGAAAAATATGGAT